>CAYWYX010000078.1:8534-11131 GCA_964462735.1 uncultured Acidobacteriota bacterium
TTACCTGCTAATCTTACTCCTGCGCAGCCCACTGGCTGGTCAGATAAGATCGTGGTCTCAACTCAAACTGAAACAACTACTGACAGTTCCTTGTTTACCTCTAATAACACTCTTTACGTAGATTGGGCCGTAAAAAACACTGGAAATGCAACTACAAGTAATCCTTTTAGTGTGACCTTATCAGTCAATGGTGCAGCTAGAAAAACCTGGACTACATCATCATCATTGGGTCCAAATGGATGGTATTCTGGAAAAGACTACTCCCTTGGATCACTCAGTGCCGGATCTCATGATATTAAAATCGTTGTAGATTCTACAAATGCCATAACAGAGAGTAATGAAACTGATAACATCTACATTAAAACGATTTGGGTCACAGAATCAGCCACCCAATCTAATCTTACCCCTGCGCAACCTCCAGGCTGGTCAGATAAGATTGTCGTGTCAACTGGATCTAACACCAATATTGATAGTTCTGCACTCTCACCCTCGGATACCCTTTATGTAGACTGGGGAATCATCAATAATGGTAATAAGACCATTGAGAATTACTTCCAAGTAACCTTGTGGGTTGATGATAATGTAAAGAAAACCTGGACCACATCGAGCTCACTAGATGCAAATGGATGGTATTCTGGAAAAGACTATTCCATTGGATCACTCAGTGCCGGATCTCATAACATTAAGATCGTTGTAGATTCTACAAATACCATAACAGAGAGTAATGAGACTGATAATATTTACATAAAAACGATTTCGGTCACAGAATTAGCCACCCAATCTAATCTTACCCCTGCTCAACCTTCAGGCTGGTCAGATAAGATTGTAGTGTCAACTGAATCTAACACCAATATTGATAGTTCTGCACTCTCACCCTCGGATACCCTTTATGTAGACTGGGGAATCATCAATAATGGTAATAAGACCATTGAGAATTACTTCCAAGTAACCTTGTGGGTTGATGATAATGTAAAGAAAACCTGGACCACATCGAGCTCACTAGATGCAAATGGATGGTATTCTGGAAAAGACTATTCCATTGGATCACTCAGTGCCGGATCTCATAACATTAAGATCGTTGTAGATTCTACAAATGACGTAATAGAGAGTAATGAAACCGACAACACCTTTTTAAAAACAGTCACAGTCGTTCCTGAAGCCAGCAACAAGACTTCCTTTGTCCCAATCGTCCTCAGCGTGGCAGGTTTAAATGACTCATTTTTTACCTCTGAGATGATTATCACTAATCGAGGAACTCAAGACGCAGTGCTCAATTACACGTATCGCGCTTCTTTTGGAGGGGGAACAGGAACTGGCTCTGACTTCTTAGCAGCAGGTAAACAAAAGATTATCCCCGATGCCATCAGTTACCTAGCAAGTCTTGGAATTCCCATCCCGGGTTCCGGTAATCGTGGAGGGACCCTCGAAGTCAAATCTTCAGGGGCTTCCGATGTGACAGTCTTGGTTAGAACAACGACTGCAGTACCCGATGGTCGAGCAGGGTTAGCATACGCAGGCATTTTAAATGATATTAGTTCGGCAGAACCGGTTTATCTCTGTGGACTTCGCCAGAATGTCACTGATCGATCCAATGTTGCTGTGTTAAATAGGGGAACAGCGGTACAAGGTAACATTACCTTACGGGTAACAATATTCTCTGGAGCACAAGGAATTTTGACCTCAACAAACCTACCAAACGTGACCCTTCCCCCAGGAGGATGGTTCCAGTTTTCAGGGATTCTAAATTATTTCGCAGGCTCTGGAACGACAAACGGATTTGTCAAAGTTGAACGAATTTCTGGAAATGCTCCCTACTATACCTATGGAGTTATTAACGATAATTTTAATTCCGATGGCTCTTTTGTATTTCCCGTTACCGAAAGCTCATTAGTTGGAAAAACTGGGCAAACACTCCCCGTTGTTGTTGAAACAACAGCTTTCAGCAGTGAACTGACAATCACTAATTTCTCTAACCTAACCAAGACAATCGATTTTAGTTTTGTGGCCGATGAAATCCAAACTGCTAATAACACGGCCAACTTTAGTTTGACTTTAGAAGAAGGTGAACAAAAAATCATTCCTGACATCGTGAACTTCCTGCGCCAGAATGACATTCTGGGCATTGGAGCACGGGGACCGACCTTTGCAGGAGCTCTATTTTCCAGTGTTGCTAGCGGTGATATGACTGGGGTTGTAATTGGAGCTAGGACAGCCTCACCAGGAGGGGGCGGTCAATATGGTCTTTTCTATAATGCGGTACCATCTGGAGATGCATCCATTGATACAGCCTGGATCTATGGCCTTCAACAAAATTCAGAAAATCGCAGTAATCTTGCCCTGGTTAATACTGGTGAAGTGGATGATAGTTCCAGCATCTTTGAAATAGATATTTATGATGGGGGTGCAGGACTGCTTCTAAAAACCGTTTCAATTGCTGTCCCGGCCAAAGGCTGGAAACAGATTGGGGCGATTCTGACTCAAGCTCTGGGAACCACCCAGGGGTATGTCCAAGTAAGAAAGACTGTTGGGAATAACCCCTTCATTACTTATGGCGTTATCAATGATGGAGGCAGTCCGGGGCATCGCAGTGGAGATGG
>CAYWYX010000079.1:0-11079 GCA_964462735.1 uncultured Acidobacteriota bacterium
CCTTACCGGGAACTAAACACAATCTGCTTTGTGAAACAATGACTGGAGTTCTTTTCTCTGGTAGTCTCTATGTTTATTGCCTTACAGGGGTAGGGTTTTGGGTTGGTATAACTCCTTTGGAGGAATATGCTTAATAGATGGTTGGATATTTTTACTTTGGAATACTTGGTGAAGAATTCCATTTCTATGATTTTTTATCTTTTGAGTATTTGGCTGATATCTAGTCATCTCTCATTCTCAGCCGTTGTCCGAATTAATCTGACACAAAAAAGCAAAGTTCTCGATGGTCAGCCTTTTAATTTAGCAGGGTCATTTGAACGGCTTGAAGGAAAAATCTTCTTTGAAATTGATCCAACCTTAAAAGAAAATCGAAAAATAAGTGACATTAGTTTGGCCCCTCTAAATGCTCGAGGTAAGGTAGCATTTTCTTCCAATTTCTACATTCTCCGCCCAACCAGTTCGTCAAAACGTAATGGAACTGTTCTTTATGAAGTTGCAAATCGAGGACGCAAAGGAATGCTGGGTATGTTCAACCTTGCCAAGGGGTCATTAGATCCTCGATCTAGTTCTGCGTTCGGAGACGGATTTCTCCTAAACCAAGGATTCACTCTAGCCTGGCTTGGCTGGCAGTTTGATATTCCACCGGGGAAAAAATTATTGAGACTTACTGCTCCAATAGCTACAGAAGGTGAAAATTCCATCACAGGCTTAGTGCGCTCTGAATTTGTCCCTAATAAGAAGGTGCTTAGTTTTTCTCTAGCTGATAGAAACATGCCCGTCGTCTATCCGGCACTGGACATCGATGAACAAAATCCTAAACTGACAGTGAGGGAACTCACTGATGGACCCAGAAAAATAATTCCTCGTCATCTATGGAAATTTGGCCAACTAAAAAACGGTCAATTTTCTGTTTCCCGAACACATATTTTTTTGCCAACTGGATTTAATAAAGGACGGATTTATGAGTTAGTTTACCCTGCTAAAAATCCAGTGCTAGTTGGACTGGGATTAGCTGCTACTCGAGATTTTATTTCTTTTCTTAAATTTGGTTCTACTGAAGAACACTCTTCTCTAAATGATCTTGACAAATCAGTTAAGCGAGCTATTGGCTTTGGTAATTCACAGAGTGGTCGTTTTCTTCGAACATTCCTTTACTATGGATTCAACGTGGATGAACAGCAGCGCCCTTCATTTGATGGAGTATTTTCTCATGTTGCTGGAGCAAGTCGAGGCAGCTTTAATCACCGTTTCGCACAACCCTCAAGAGACGCCCATGCTTTTATGAATACTTTTTTTCCGACAGTTGTTTATCCTTTTGCAGATCTTCCTCAATTTGATCCAGAAACTGACTTTAATGAAGGACTCATAAGCCATTACTCTCAAGGCAATGCTACACCGAAGATTTTTTATTCGAATGCATCCTATGAGTATTATGGTAGAGCTGCCTCGCTCATCCACACTAGCTTGGATGGAACCAGTGACAGCTTGTTAGCTAAAAACACTCGGATCTATTTATTTGCTGGGACACAGCACGGGCCAGCTTCATTTCCACCTAGAAAAACTGGAACAGTAAATCTGCCTAATCCAAATAACTTCAGGTTTTTAATGCGAGCTCTTGTTCTCAGCTTAAATCGCTGGCTACAGAATGGCACTCCTCCCCCACCATCTCAATATCCAAGAATTTCACAGAATCAACTAGTTTCACTAAAAAATCTATCTTTCCCTAAAATCCCTGGAATAAATTTACCACAAAGAATGATGAGACCCTACAGACTAGACTATGGACCTAAATTTCGGTCAGAACGTATTGCTACCCTTCAACCTCCTAAGGTGGGTAAAGCTTTTCAATCATTAGTTCCTCAGGTTGATCGGGATGGAAATGAACTTGCGGGTATTCGTCTCCCTGGAATCAAAGTCCCGCTAGCTACCTACACTGGATGGAATCTTCGACATTATAGTCTTGGGGCACCAGAGGAACTCTATAGTATGGTGGGATCATTCATTCCATTTCCAATCAATAAGAAAGATCGTCTTTCAACAGGGGACCCCAGACTCTCAATTGCAGAAAGATACGATAGTCGTTCTAATTACCTTAAAAAGATCAAAACTGAGGCAATACACCTCGAGAAAATAGGCTTTTTATTAAATAAAGATGTTCCTAACATCATTAATCAGGCAGCAATTTTATGGGACTATCTTGTCACTCACTAAAAGTCTTAGTGACTATGCCAAGATATTAAAAGAAAGGTCATTTTGTTCAAAAAATTTTGAATTACTCTATAAACATTAATTCTCCTTGGCTTCATCAGTATTTTTTAAATCACACAATTCTTTAGTGGCTGATAGAATCCCCTGAACATCTTTTAAATCAGTAAAAAAAGAAGTGACTAACCTATAGACATCTAGAGTCCCCGGCCAATGATGAAATTCGTACCCTCTAGATTTTAAGCCCTTTGCAACAGACTCTGGAAGCTTGACAAAAATTTCATTGACTTCAACTGGATAAATAACCTCTAAGGGTAAGTATTTAGAAAGCTCGTACAAACCTTTTGACAGTGCATCTGCTGCTTTATTAGCATGAGCAGCTAGCTCTAACCAGAGACCATCTTTAATATAGGTCTCCAATTGAGCAGAAATATATCGCATCTTGCTAAACAGGTGCCCAGCTCTTTTATGACGCCTATCCAATCCTTGTACTCTTTCCTGATTAAAAACAATAACTGCTTCCGCAGCTAATGCACCATTTTTGGTTGCACCAAAGGATAAAATGTCAACTCCAGCTTTCCATGTCATCTCAGCAGGAGTACAGCCAAGTCTCTGAATGACATTAGCAAAACGAGCTCCATCCATGTGGAAGCCAAGGCCTTTACTATGAGCTATTTTTGCCAACTGTTGAACTTCATGCACCTTGTAAACAGCACCCAACTCAGTAGACTGGCTTATGCTAACCGCACTCGCCTGAGTTTCATGCACACCTAAGTCCCCCACTCCCCCCATAACAGCCTCTAAAGTTTCAATATCAATTTTAGCAAGCTCTCCCGACAGGGGAACTATTTTAGCGCCACCAGTAAAAAACTCAGGAGCGCCACACTCATCAGAGTAGAGATGGGCCATTTCATGACAAAAAACAGAACCATAAACCGGAGTTAATTGCGAAATTGCTAAAGCATTAGCTGCAGTACCCGTTGCAACTGGAAAAACCTCAACTTTATGCTCAAATAATTCACTAAAACATGCTGGAAGACGTTGACTAATCAGATCCTCTCCATATGAATAAGCCATTCCTATGTTAGCTTTCTCTATTGCAGCTAGAATAGCTGGGGATATAGGTGACTCATTATCACTTCGAAAATTCATCAGAAATCTCTTAGTACAATTGTTCTTAAATATATTTAATTCGTAACTGCTTACTAGAACACAAATTCTTTCCAGCAGTTGGTCAACTTTGAAACTGTGTTTTCCTGCTCTTACTCCTCATCTATTACTGCAATCGCTTCAATTTCTACCAGTAATGATGGAAGGGCCAAACCAGCCTGAACAGTTGAACGAGCTGGTGTTTTTCCCTCAAAATATTCATTAAAAACTGTATTCATTCCCTTGTAATAGGCCATGTCACTTAAAAAAATTGTTGTCTTGACAATATCTTTAAATGAAGCACCTACTTCTCGCAAAGCAATCTTAAGATTTTCTAGAACCTGCCTAGTTTGAATTTCAATATCGCCTTCACCAATAACTTCACCATCAGCATTTTGAGAAACCATTCCAGCCGTTGTCACAAGCCCTCCCTTACGAACCACTTGACAATAGGCGGCCGGTGGCTTTGGCAAAGTTGAAGGATTTAGCCGTTGTTCTTTCATAATAATTTCCTCTTTAAAAATTCATGGATAAAAAGTATTTAAGACCTCTGAATCTGACTCACAGCTTTCCATGAGCGAGATAGAAATTCCATTTCACTACCAACGATCACCCACGAAGCTCCCATCTCAACAGCTAATTTCAATTCAGTCGTTGAGGGAACAAAAACGCCATAATGAATATTTCTTTTCTGACATATCCTACTTACTTGATCCATCAAACGAGTTAGGGATTCATCGTGAACTTCCCCTGGGATTCTCATATCCAGAGACAAATCCATTGGACCCACCATTACTCCATCAACACCCTCAGGAGCTAATAGTTCCTCTAAGTTCTCAATGGCTGATTTTGATTCGATCTTCAAGAATAAAGAAACTCCATCATTATAGTGTGTCAGTTCTTCAGAAGTCGATCGCTCTGTTTTATATAGATTGTGTCCTGCTTGCCCACATCTGCCTCTTTCACCCTCTGGAGGATACCGAACTGCTTTCACAGCCAACTCAACTTCTAAGGCAGTTTTGACATGAGGAATGATGACACCAGAAGCTCCAACATCGAGCAAACGGGAAATTTCAGCTGACGCTATGTCTGAGGGACCAACTAAAGGGGCCATCCCTAGAATTCTTGCAACCTGACAAAGATCATGAATTGTTTCTATAGTATGAGGTCGATGTTCTAAATCAAAGACAACAAAATCGAGTCCAGCTGAGGCTGCCAGTTGAACAGTTGTAATGTCACGGCTATACATAATATAAGTACCCACCGCTGTTCTCCCAGTATTCCAAATACTCTTTAGGGGATTAATATCCAATTGTTCCTCCTCCATTGCTATAATTCAGTTAAAAATTCCAAACAAATCACACGAGTTTCAGATTGACTATTTTTTCTTAGACGGTAAAGTCAGCGTCTAGTTCCTACTAATCCAATGTTTCTATAACCATTTTTAACTACTCAGTCCTAAAGCACATCCTATTCCCCTCATCATCCTATACAATCTCTTTGGGTATTAAACCTATTCGACATGGAATAATTCTCTTGGAAAACGATTGAGTACTTCAACACCATCCGTTGTAACATGGCATAAGTCAGCAATTGGATTTATTAAAAGTGTTCCACCTGGCTCACCTAAGCAAACGTGCAAAACAAACACATGCCCTGGTTGTAAAATTTCCTGACTTCCAGCCAACAAAAATGGTCTTTCTGAATAATCCAAGCCTTGACCGTGCCCAATTCTTCCACCTTGAATTTCAAAGCCAAATCTTGCAGCAGCTTTATTACCTATATTAATTAATTCATTGATCGATAATCCCGGACGGATAGCTTTGAGCACTTCATTCTGTACTTGCAAATTAGGTTCAACCATTTTTAAAGTTACCCTATCTAAAGAAGGTCCAATTGTTCCAGCACGGTCACTTTGAATCCAATATCCCTTATAAACAACATACGCATTAACATTAATGTAATCACCGCGTTTCAATTGACAATCATGACTCTTAACAGATAGTTTTCCTGCTTTTAAATTATTGCCTGGTGCCGAATGCATACAGTGATATACAAAATCAGCACCTTGACGTTTTGCAACACAATCCATTTCAGCTGTCAATTCATATCCCCATATTCCTTCAGAAAGGACCTCTAACATTCGCTGATAACTGCTGTCAGAAATTGCTGCTACTCTTTTCATTAAAACTAATTCTTGTGGAGTTTTATACTGACGAAGCTCTGCAACAATATCGGGAACCTGAGCAATTTGATCTTTAAGATTTACTTTTAAATCGCGATAAATATTTACTGGAAGAGCTTCTAACCCTGAGATACCAACAGGCTTTCCTCCACTACCGGTAGCATCTAATATTTCACTTATTTCAGCCCCAAAGCTACGAACACCCTGATTAGCATCTTCACCAACAACACTAGCATCAAAAGAACTTGAAATAGATCGTGGATCTGGAGAACTAACTAATCTTACTTCACCTATCCACGAAACTTCTTCTATTTGATCTAGCATATACTCCACTCCAGCTACCAGCAAACTAGCTTTTCCCTTTGCAGGCACTACGACCATGGCATCAACAATTCGGTCTAGGTTTGACCAATTAGTAAGATAACCAACATGACCTGTCTGGTTCCACTGATGGATTTTCGGAGCAGAATATATTACTAGACCAGACAAGTTATGTTTAATGGCAAAGCTACGGACACGTTCGATCCGATTTTCAAACTCCAATTTTGGAATTTCATGGTTGGTCTTACTCCACATTGTTTCTCCTGAATGATTTTTAGAGTTTAAGTTCAAAAACTTCCGGATTGACACACCACTGCGGTTTTGCTCCTTCTAAAACAGCTAGGATGTCTCGACACATTGAATGATAGCAACGAGATTCAGCACCTGCAGTAGAGGCTAATATATGAGGGGATCCGATAAATTTAGGATGAGAAAATAGTGGGTGCTCAATTCTAGTTGGCGGTTCTTCGGGGAAAACATCTAAACCAACACCAGATAATAGACCCTCTTTTAGACCTTCATAGAGAATATCCAGATTTTCAATCAGGGACCCTCTCGCAAAGTTTATAATGTAAGCGCCTCTCTTGATTTTTTTTAAATTATTCCGATGGATTAATCCCCTTGTTTCCGGCGTTGCTACTGCATGGATCGTTATAACATCAGAGCTCTTTAATAAATCGTCAAGAGTTTTCAACTTTACTCCAAATTGTTGGGTATCTTGGTCTGACAAGTAGGGATCATAACCAATGAGATTCATATTGAAAACTGCAGCACGTTTAGCTACTTCTTTTCCAATTCTACCTAAACCAATAATACCCCAGGTCTTTCCTTCTAACTCATCCGTTCGTTCGGTCAAACGCCGGTCCCACTCCCCTCGAAGCAAAACTCTGTGCCAGTAAAATAAATTTTTTGTTAAAGCCAAAACCATTGCAAGAGTAGCCTCAGCTACAGCCGAACCGAGCAGTGGAGCGTAAACTACTGGAATACCTCTAATTGTTGCAGCTTTAATATCAATATTTTCATAACCAGCCCCACTCCGAGCAATTACTCTCAACTGAGCACTTGCATCCATTATTTCTCCATCAATTGGAGAAAGTCCCCTACTAATCAAACAGACCGTCCCTGGTATTGACTGAATTAATGTTTGATGATCATCTGCAGAAGCAGTCACAATTCTGTAACGGTGTCCTAACTCTTGGCGCGCAATAGGATCAATTGGAACAGTAGCTAGAATTTTTGGCTGTTTAGTCATTTTGAGAGTATTAGACCATAACCCCAGATATCATTTCGAAAAAGTCCTCTACTGTTGGTTTTTTTAAACCCCAAATAACCTCTTAGACTGCAGGATGGCCAACAAAACTCTTCCAAGGTTCATGATAACAACCATGGCATACCATCGTTTAAAATACTTCAAAATCATTATAAATGATTTTCATAGACTAGTCGCAGGGAACATTTCCTGTTACCTTAGTTTTGGTTTTAATACTATTTAGACAATTAGTCTGTCAGCAAAATTATAAAGGTTATTTAACTGGAGAGGTAATATGTCTGGAATGATTGTTGCTCCCCAACCTGAAGCAGTTGAGCAAGGTGCTAGAATTCTTGCCAATGGAGGTAATGCTTTTGATGCAGCCCTAGCTTGCGCCTGGACACAGTTCCTGGTTGATCCTCATTCTTGTGGAGTTGGTGGATACTTAATTCTCACCTGTCGACTTAGTAAAGACAATCAGCCACATCCCATTATTGATGCCCCAGCAGTAGCAGGTTCAAAAGTCCAAACTGACATGTGGAAAGACAAAGTCATAGGTCCTAATCCAGGTGGTTGGGGGTTTTTTCTACAAGACAAAGTCAATGAAGATGGATATCAATCAATTTGTGTCCCAGGAATTATTCGAGGGCTTGAATTTATCCATAAACGTTGGTGTACCATTTCTTGGCAGGACTTAATTGAACCCTCTATTCAATTAAGTCAACAAGGTTGGCCTGTAGGTGAACATCTTGGCAGGCGCTGGAAAGATTCCCCACAATACTATGAGAATACCTCCTTACTCCAAAAACTCTATGTGAGTCCAGAAAGTCGTCGGATTTATCTGGATACTGATGACAAACCGTATGAAGCAGGAACTATTTTACGGAATCCAGACTATGGGAAAACACTTGAAAAATTGGCTAAGAACGGCCCTGACGATTTTTATAAAGGTAATTTATCTAAAATGATGATGGCAGATCTAGAAAAACATGGAAGTTGGATTACAAATGACGACTTGGCAAACTACCAGATACGCAAAGAAAAACCAGTAGTTATTCAATATCGAGATTACACAATCCAAACTTCTCCTGCTCCGCATGGTGGCCCTACTTTAGCAGCTATCTTAAATATCTTAGAAGGATATGACCTTGTCCGTTTGGGCCATAACTCACCAGCTTATATATATCTTGTATCTATGGCTATGAAAGCGGGTTTTGAAGATCGTAATCGTTTTCTGGGTGACCCTCAATTTGTCCAAGTTCCTCTTGACTGGATGCTCTCAAAGGATCGAGCACAAGAATGGCGAGACATTATTGATAGTAAAACAGATTTTGAACCATCTAATGTGCAAACTGGGGGACCAGATACTACTCACACTAGTGTTGTCGATCGCTGGGGCAATTGTGTTTCACTGACTCACTCACTAGGAAGCTCTTCAGGTGTCATCACACCTGGCCTAGGTTTTATGTATAACAATTCAATGATTAACTTTCACCCGTACCCCGATCACCCTAATAGTATTCTTGCTGGCAAAGGACGCACTACCGGAATGACGCCAACAATTGTTTGGAAAGATCATGAACCTATTCTAGTTATTGGAGCCCCTGGTGCTACAAGAATTATCACTGCGGTGCTTACGGTTATTCTTAACCATCTTGACTTTGGGATGTCCATTAGTGATTCAGTTTTAGCTCCCCGATTTGACAGCCAAGGTGGGCCAATTACATGTCAGGCTCGTATCCCTGCAGGGGAGTGTGCTGAAGTCAGAAAAAAACATGAAATCCTGCGTTTACCACAAAGTCATGGGGGTTTTGCTTTGGTCCATGCTATACAAATTGATAGCAAAAAAAACCAGTTAAATGGTGCAGCTGATACTGGTGCTGATGGAATGGCTCTTTTGGTAGAAGACTCTTAATTTGATAAGAAAAAAACAATCTGAGACGTGTAGCTTTTTGATTGAAGGGTTGAGAGTGTTATTGATAAACAAAGTTTGATTCTTCAGAAGAAATATCTCAGTTTAAAATGTTCCTTTATGAGGTTTTTCCCAGTCTCCACTAAAACCATCTACACCATGAATCCGACAAAGCCCCTTGTTCATGTCAAACTCCGCTCTTACTCCATTAGAGTATTGAATTTTCTGCAAGGTTCTCTCCTGATTTAAAAATTCATGAGAAACCATCTCTGAATAAACAACTTTCTGAAAATAGGCACTCCAACGCTTTAACCATTCAATCCGTCTATCCATTTCTTTAGTGTCCCAATCCTTGATTGGCACTCCCCCCTCAAATGCAAGTCCTGGAAAATCTTTACTATAGGGGAGCATCCAATTATAAGCTGGAGCAGATGCGAACAGGAGTTCATATAGACGGGGATTTTTATCCTCTGGCCAGTCGTACATACCGTATCCTCCACCAGAAAAACAAGCTGCATAACACTCATGAAAAACTAGCTGGAATAGTGGAACTGGCTCACCAACTGGCAAACGATCTCGAGACCAATCAGTAAAGAAAAAGAAATCACAGCTGGAAGCACACCAGAAACGTGCTAACTCAGCCCCAGGCATAATTCCTCGTTGACGGGTTTCTCTGAAACATTCAATTTGTTTTTCAATAGCTCTTCGACGAGACACCCTGTGTTGGGGAGAAAAATCTTCTTTGTGGCCACCATGAAAAGAAAAACCATCAAAATATAGGGCATCCACATTAAAACCTTTAGATTTACTAAAATCAAGAGCCTGCCGAAGGGCATCCGGTCCAAACTCTGGACTCAAACCATCTCCCCAGAAACTAGGACGTGGATGTAACTTGCCCAACCTGTCAACTGATGATCGCGCTGAATTATATCCGGGAGCACCCTTTAAATGGGCATTTGGATTTATGAAGACTTTGATCAATGCACCCTCACTACGAACTCTACTGACAAAGCAATTGAGCCTTTTCCAACCACCAGAAATAGGTTCTTCACGAAGAAATGCCTGCCAGCTATTAGCACCATCTTTTCCACCAGTCCCTGAAGACCATTTTGGAAAAAAGAAATTGACAGCAAGCTTATGGCGCTTCCATTGACGAATATCTTTCAAAACCTGCCACTCATTGTTTGCATCCCAAAAATAAGACCGGTATTCAATTCCTTGGAGGTATTTCTTAATGGCCGGCGTTTTCTTTTCTTTTTCTTTGAGAGTTTTAAATAAACCCTGCTTTTGGGCGTATCGACGATAAGCTTTAGCCATCCCGACATAATCCAAATCTTGAGCAAATCGCATTAGGAACTGACGGGCATAACCAAGGGTCCCGAGAGAAGAAATCCAGTTGAAATCAATACTAGAAACCTTTCCGGGTACGTGGTCAACATCAACACTGCAATCCCAAAATGTTTCTACGATCTGATAAAGCGAGTGATTCTGTTTTGCCAAACCAAATAGTGGGAGGCTGTAGCGCCCACCAACTAAATTTCCACGGGCAGATAAATCGTTTTTTTGGTAATCAGTAGATCCACTCTTAGGCATAGGTTCAGCCATTTCAGCTGGAATCAAATAGCCTGAACCATGAGGAACAAGCAGATAACCTCCTTCAAGAGTAGCTTTTTCAATGTGATAAAAATGTTTAATCTTGAGGACCTTTTGCATGCCACCGGTTTGCTCAATCCTAACTAATAGTTCATCATTCTCTGAATCGAGGGCTTGTATTATTTCAATCTCTACATCTGTCCCACTGAATGAACTGAGCTTGGTTTTGAAACCTCTATGTTGTCCTTGAATAAAGGGTTTAGTTTCTCTATCCGCAGCCTCCTCAAAACTATAAATGTTTGTTTTGTTGTCAGATCCACGAGGAGTCACTAAAAACTGAGGCTTAATGGACTGGGAATTTTGCCAAATTGTTGGTCCTCCAGGTTTATAAACCTTAAAGTTACCTGCTTGATCAATAAGCACGGAATAATTCTTCCCTTGTAGTTCCCAACTCATTCTTGAGCT
>CAYWYX010000080.1:0-5922 GCA_964462735.1 uncultured Acidobacteriota bacterium
ATCTTTATTAATATGCCTCAAGAATTTCTTCATGTTCGTGGTGCTAAAGTTAATAATCTCAGGAATATTGACTGCCAGATTCCTCACGAAAGTTTAACAGTTATTACAGGAGTTAGTGGCTCAGGAAAGTCTAGCTTAGCTTTTGACACAATATATGCAGAAGGACAGAGGAGATATGTTGAATCTCTCTCTGCTTACGCTCGTCAGTTCCTAGATCGTGTCCAAAAACCTGATGTCGAAGATGTAGTTGGAGTATCTCCATCCATCGCTATAAAACAAAAAAATAATGTACGGAATCCGCGATCTACTATTGGAACCATAACAGAACTTTATGATTATTTACGTCTGCTTTTTGCTCGGATTGGTCATACATTTTGCCCAAAATGTAAACTAGAAGTTAAAAGTGACGTTCTTGATAATGTAGTTGATCAACTCCTAACTTTGCCTGAGGGTTCCCGACTTTTTCTGTTGTTTCCGTTCGCTAATTACCGTCGTTTTCAAGAGCTCAAAAAAAGTTATCGGAATGATAAGAACATCAACAAACATGAAGAACTTATTTTGATCAAAGCAGCGCTTCAAGATCTTCGGAAGCATGGATTCAATCGACTTTACCAGGAACAGAAAATATATGATTTGTCGAATGTCAAATCACTGAAGAAGATAGATCTAACTGCTAAGTTTGATGTTTTAGTTGATCGGATCATTGTTCAATCAAATTTAAGACAAAGACTTACAGATTCCCTGGAATCCTGTTACCGTGAAGGTTCTGGCAAAGCTATTGTAGAAATTGTAGGTCTACCAAGATCCCCCGATTTAAAATTTTCTACGCAGGACAGTGCTTTTAATAATGGAGAAGAACAAAGTTTAATAGTGGGTAGCCGATTCTTTTTTAATGAAGGATTTGTCTGTCGTAGATGCCTAACTAGATACGAGGCACCAAAGCCAAGTCTTTTTTCTTTTAACAGTCCTGTTGGTGCTTGTCCTCTTTGTCAAGGGTTTGGAAATAAAATAGACTATGATTTGAGGAAAATAGTGCCTGATCCGGGAAAAAGCTTAAAAAAAGGGGCTATTGAGCCTTGGACTAAGCCTCGCTATCAACGGCTAAGAAATGATTTTAAACAGTTTGCGCAAAGACATGATATTCCCTGGGAGACTCCATACTGTGATTTGTCATCTGAACAAAAGAAACTCATTTATGAGGGTGATAAGCAGTTTAAAGGTATTAAACGTTTTTTTGACTACCTAGAAACTAAGAAGTACAAGATATATATTCGGGTGTTTTTGAGTCGCTATCGAGGATATACTCGTTGTTCAGAATGTTCTGGGTTCCGATTGCGAATAGAAGCTCGTGCTGTCAAGGTTGCAGGTAAAGAAATTGGCGAAATTACTAGCCTGACCGTTGAAGAAGCGATTATTTTTTTTAACAGTCTCGTGCTCAACTCCTTTGAATTTGAAACAGTTGAGAAAATTTTAGAAGAAATCAAGCTAAGACTGCGCTTTCTATACCAAGTGGGTCTAGAATATCTGACACTTGATAGATTGACTAGTACCCTTTCTGGAGGTGAAGCTCAACGAATCCAGCTTGCGACATCATTAGGATCCTCATTAGTAGGAGCTCTCTATGTCCTAGATGAACCTTCCATTGGCCTACATCCTCGGGATAATTCCAGATTAATCAAAATTCTTAAAAATTTGAGAGATATTGGCAATACCGTACTAGTAGTTGAGCATGAACCTAGTATGATCCAATCAGCTGACAGAATCATTGACATGGGTCCTGGTGCAGGAGAGCATGGAGGTAAAGTTGTCTTTTCTGGAAGCTTTCAGGAACTCATTAAGTCCCACAATTCCCTTACTGGTAAATATCTTACCAGTGAATTAAGTATTCCAATTCCTCATACTAGAATGTCACCCGGTGATCATTGGTTAAAGATTTATGGGGCTCAGGAGAACAACTTAAGGAGATTGGATGTAGACATTCCTTTGGGGATAATTACATGTGTGACAGGAGTTTCAGGTTCTGGAAAATCAACACTGGTTCATCAGGTGCTCTATTCAGCTTTAAAAGCAAGGAAAGGAGAACTTCCTGAAAAAAATAATTATGAGAGCATTCTGGGGGATCATTTGATTTCAGATGTAGTTTTAGTAGACCAATCGCCGATTGGCCGAACCCCTCGGTCAAATCCTGTAACCTATGTTAAGGCCTTTGATGGAATTCGACAATTGTTTGCTTCTACTCAGGGTGCCCTCAGTCAAGGTTTGGGTGCAGGACATTTTTCTTTTAATATTCCAGGAGGGCGCTGTGAGACCTGTCAAGGTAGTGGAACAGTGACTGTGGAGATGCAGTTTTTAGCCGATGTAGAATTGGTTTGTGAAGAATGTAAGGGAAAACGCTTTAAACCAAATGTACTCAATGTACTTTACAAAGGACATAACATTCATCAAGTTCTCCAGTTAACGGTTAGGGAGGCACTAAAATTCTTTCCTTCAACGACTGGAGTTACTAAAAGATTACAAGTATTGAGGGATGTGGGATTGGACTATCTTAGGTTGGGGCAGTCGGCAACGACCCTTTCAGGTGGTGAAGCTCAACGAGTAAGGCTTGCATCTTACCTCTCTAAACAGGTTGCTCAAAATACTTTATTTCTTTTTGATGAACCAACAACCGGTTTACATTTTGATGATATTAGTAAATTGTTGAGATCTTTTCGAAGGCTCATACGCGGAGGAGCTACGATTTTAGTGATTGAACATAATTTAGAGGTTATCAAAACATCAGACTGGATTATTGATTTGGGTCCAGAGGGTGGGGACAAGGGTGGTAAAATAGTGGCAAGCGGTACTCCAGAAAAAGTTGCTTTGGTCAAAGAGAGTTATACTGGGCAATTTTTACAGAAAATGTTACCTAAGAATAAAAAGGAGCCTAATTAGATTCTGTGAACGAATACTATTTTCAGAGACGAGTCTGTCAGACAGCAAAAACTCAAAGGCTCATTTGCTTAATGACTGTTGCTATTCTTTTTCTTAGTGAACTAGCAATAGTTTTTGGTAATGCTAATTTAGCGTTCGATGGAGAAGAGAATCCTAGCTCAGAGTTCAGTGGGCTTGAAGAGAACCCTTTGAGTTATCTTTCTCTAGGTAATCAGCACCGTGAATCCAAAGAATTCTTAGAAGCCATTTCTGCCTATCAATTAGCCCTCATTGAGGATCCACAAAACCAGATGGCTAGATTTAGTTTGGCCATGGTTCAGTATGAGGTTGGTGAAACGCAGGAAGCTATCCAATCTTATAAAAAGTTGTTGCAGATAAATCCAGCACTTTGGCAAGGAGAAATGAATCTGGGAATTATTTGGTTGAACCAAAGAAATCTGACTCAAGCTCTCAACCATTTTAAAAAAGCTCTTGATTTGAATCCTCAAAATTCAAGACTGTTATTTCTAGTAGGACAGGTTTATTTGTTACAGGAAGATTTGGATTCTGCAGAAGGCAGTTTGGTTAAAGCATTGGAATATTCTGAAAAAGGCACAGAAAAGATAGAAATTCGCTCGATGTTAATTTCCATCTACATGAAAAAAAAGAATTTTATCAAAGCAGCACAATATCTAGTTGAATCTCGCCTGTCAGCAAAAGATAAGCGAAAAGTTGATCGGCAGTTGGCAGGAATTTTTTTGGATTTGAATCAAAAAAGAGAAGCACTAACTTACTTAGAAAATATAGCGAATGAACCGTCTGCTGGGCCAGATGTACATGAAGTCATTGGTCGGATAAAGGTAGAACAGAAAGACTATTTAGGTGGAATAGAATTCCTTGAAATAGCACTTAAAAAGCAGTCAGATCCTGTTCGTCGGGATGATTTATTTTTAGAATTGGCTAATCTCCACTTTCAACTGAAACAGGTTAGCAAAGCAATAAATATTTTGGAGAAAGCTGCTAAGACTTCGCCCAATTGGGAGATCCACTATATGCTAGGATCACTCTATCTTCATGATCGTAAGTGGAATTATGCCAAAAGATCATTAGGTGATAGTCTAAAGTTAAATTCAGAGTGTGTAGAGTGTTATGCCAAACTTGGAGCTATTTACATGGAGCAGGGTGATTTTGGCCGGGTTATTCCCTTACTTTCTCATTATAAAGAGCTTAAACCAGAAAATGTAATGACATATTTTAATCTTGGGATAGCTTACGATAAACTTAGGAAGTACGAAGAAGCAGTTCAGATTTATGAGCAATTTCTAGCAATAGATAAAGGTAGGCACGACCGAGAAACTTTTCAGGTCAGTCAAAGATTGAAGCTGTTGAAAAAGAGAGTAGGCAAAAAATAACGTGAAAAAAGCTTCTAAACAG
Source organism: uncultured Acidobacteriota bacterium (assembly GCA_964462735.1). Classification (GTDB taxonomy): domain Bacteria; phylum Acidobacteriota; class Terriglobia; order Versatilivoradales; family Versatilivoraceae; genus JAKUNG01. Next base: position 4,345 of record CAYWYX010000080.1, read on the forward strand.
AAGTTGATAACTCATGTTAGTGCCAGACCGATTTTGACATTGACGAGAAGGAATCTACTGCCTCAAACTCGTCGATTGTTGGGTAATCTTGTTACTGTAATGCTAGTAAAGCTATTACTTTTCATTCCTCTTTTGGGAGATATAAAACTCGAAGAGAAATACATAAAGCACCAAAAAAATCTTATCAAACAGGGTAATCCCATAAAGAAGGTCAAAATCTTAATTAAAATGTCTGGAGTTAACCTGAAATTAGTAAGTCGGGTTGTCAAAAGAGGAAAGTTTTCAGAAGCTAATACAATTCTTAGTCGGTATGTTAAAAATGTCAAACAGGCTCGCCAGATCTTGTATAAGTCTGGACGAAATGCTCAAAAAAAGCCGGCAGGATTTAAACATTTAGAAATTTCTTTGCGAAAACAACTCCGGGAGCTTAACGACATCAAAATTCATTATCCATTTGATGAACAAGTTTCAGTTGATAAGACCATTAAATATGTTGAGGATGTAAAGGGAGAGATCATGACTACTATTTTTGGTGCTGATAACATTGTTCATGAATAGAGGACTTCCAAAATAATTAAAGGTTCAATGGAATCTGCTTGAACAGGTCCGTATGCAATTTAAATTGAATGAGAAATAACCGTTCTATCCCCCATAACTGGTCTTTTTTTCAGACAAGATGGTCGAGTCTTTGGCTTGGAACCATAATCTTCTTTTTTGTTTCTCTAATAAACTTTGCTGGAACATATCAATTTTCAGAATATTTGACTGAATCAGAAGTCATGAGACTTCGTAAAGCTCAGAAACCTTATAAACGGATGGCTGCATTAAATGGAATATTTAAAAATAGGATGAAGAGTGCTGTTAAAAGTCAGAAGAAAGACTTAGATCTTAAAACAAACAATAAGGTTTTTAATAGAACGGCAACGGTTGATTGGGAGGGTACGGATAAAAATAAGTCTCAAAGGAAATCATTTGTGCTATGGATGCAGGAAGTAATCCTGTGTCTAGAAGAGATAGAGACGAATCTTGAGAGCTTTCCGGTCAATCAAGCTTTGAACTCTTGGGATGTAGATACGGGATTGCCTATCTACATGGATTATAAAAGATACGTCAATTCTTTGAAGAAGTTATTAAACTCTCTGAATGAAATGAATAGTTGGTTGAATGAAATTCATAATAAACTACCAATGTCCGAAAAAAAAGTTTCTAGCGAAACCTCTGAATTTTTAGCCGATATAACAGGACGTGTTCATGAAATTATTGAGATGGCACTTAGAAAATCGAAATTGAAGAAAAATAGAAACTAGGATAAACAAAAAGAACTCAATGGACAGGAAAATCTTTTCCCCTCCTCAACGTACAGACCAATTAACAGTTAATCAGATCCATTACATTTTTTCTGAGACCTACAAAAAATTACAACCTACTCTAAATTGTCCTATCATTTATGTAGAGTTCTATCAATTTGTAGGAATCAATCACACTATTAGGTTGAAAGAAGACCAACTATATATCCGCCTTAGTGATTTATTTAAGGATGCCCCTACTTCCTTAATGGAAGTATTAGCAACTATTCTA
>CAYWYX010000080.1:6022-8610 GCA_964462735.1 uncultured Acidobacteriota bacterium
GAAGTGGTAGTGTCTTTTATTCTTTTTCATGAAATGCTCCATGTTAAGATTACAGGGCATTCTTTAATCGATATTAAGACAAACCATTGCAAGAAATTTAGGGAAGAGGAGCAAAAGTTTATTGGCTATGGACAGGCGATGAATTGGTTAAAAAATAATGTCGATCAAAATCTTTAGACTTGTAGCCACAATATTTTTCTCCAACATTGTTTAAGAGTTTCGACTAGATTATTGACTTTATTGCAGGGGTTTTCCCTATTTTAAAATTTGAAATATTGGACCTGTTGTAGAGATTTATTTCGTTACAGTTTATAGAACCTTTAGCCAGAAAATTTTTTAATTACTTGAAAATTATATGTTTAGAGATCCGTTCTAGAAGGGGAATCTATTAATGAAACGATTAACTTTAAAAGAAAAGAATTTTTTTAATTCTGAGGGCTATTTAGGATTCGGACCTTTTCTTAATAAAGAAAGAATAAAGCAGCTGGGTGAGGGGATTGATGCTATTGCTAGTGGTGAGTGGGAATATCCCTCTAATCTTATTCGTTGGGAACCTGGACATGAGGAACAAAATATTTCTCAAGGATCGGACAGAAAGAAGTTCGTCTATCAGATTCGTTATCCACACCGTCATATTCCATTGTTTATGGAACATGCTACTGATCCAGCTGTTCTGGACGTTATGGAGGATTTATTAGGGCCGGATCTTATTTTGTACAACAGTCAGGTGTTACTTAAGCCAGCTTTTCATGGCACCTCCCAGCCCTGGCATCAAGACTCTGCCTACTTGCCAATTGGTCGTACGAATTTGGTAAGTTGCTGGATCGCTATTGACGAAGCTACAGTGGAGAATGGCTGTATGCAATTTATTCCTGGCACTCACAATTCTGGTTTGGTTGAACATAAATCAGGAAGGATGTTGGCAGCAGCTAGTGGAGGTACTGCTGCAGCTGTTCAAGAGATTTCAGTTGATGAGTCCAAAGCTAAAGCTGTTCCGGCCAAACCTGGATATGGCTCGTTACATCATTGTCTGACCTTTCATGGGACACCACCTAATAAAACACCCCACAGGCGTCGGGCACTCATTACTCACTATATGCCTCTAGATTTTACTTATACTGGTCCGATAGATGATCGTCCCCAGTTTCATGTAGTCCGTGGTGAACGAACTGGAGAAATTCTTTAAAAAAGCTATTTAAGGTGTCTATTGAATAAAATACTAAAACCAATCAGTGGGGCTGTTCCTATTATCCCAATTCCATTTCAATCTGATGAAAAGGTTAATGAAAGTGCTCTCCAAACCCTAATTGATTTTGCTGTGGATTGTAAATTCAGTGCTATCTGTTTACCAGCTTATGCAAGTGAATTTTACAAACTTTCTGATAAAGAACGCCTCCGTGTGGTGGAAATAGCAGCGAATCGAGCTTCTGGTCGAATTCAAGTGATTGCCCAATGTAATCACGGGTCCTCTTATATTGCGAAGTCACTAGCCTTATCAAACTTAGAGGCAGGAGCAGATCTTATTTCCATTGCAATTCCAAGACAATTTCCATTGTCTGACGACGATTTATTATCCTATCTTGTACCGGTGCTTAATGGAATAGAGACTAAGGTTTTACTGCAAGACTTTAATCCTGGAGGGCCTACATTGGGTATGTCTTTTTTGTCTCGTCTTCTTACTGAATGTCCTAATTTAAGTTTCCTCAAATTAGAGGAGCCCCTTAGTGCTCCGAAGGTAGCCTCAATGATTGAAGTAACTGATGGTAAAGTGGAAATTTTGACAGGTTGGGGCGGAATGTATTTATTGGAATTAATTCCAGCAGGTATCTGTGGATTAATGCCTGGACTTGGGCTAGCGGATTTACTCAACAAGATTTTCTGGTTGAGTAAACAAGGGGATGTTGAACAAGCATTCTATTTCTTTGAAAAGATAGCACCTCTACTAATTTACTCTCTACAAAATTTAGAATTTCATATTTACTGTGAGAAATATTTACTTTGTGCCCGAGGGTTACTTAGTGATCCCCTATGTCGTCCGGCAAAATATCAACCGGATGTTTATTCTAGAAAGCATATTGAATTTCTTGTTCAGCGAGTTTTGAAAACTTTAAAGGAAGCTAATTTGAAGTAATCATTTCGTTTACTGAACAAGGTCCTGTCATAATTCAGGTACGCTGTCTAGTTTAGGTAAAAGGGACTATTGTTGAAATGATTTGATGAGGGAGGCTAGGTACTGAAAAATGATTTGTGCACTGCCTACTGGTTATTTTCAGTTAAAATGGGCATTTTAAAATAGGATCTAAATCTAATTTAAACTTTATCTATCCAAGGTTTTAAAGATCAATCTAAAGGAGATTATTGGTGAAGAAGAACAAGCTTAAAGAAAAACTTAATTCGGGTAACCCAACTCTTGCTACGCATCTTCATAATATCTGGCCTTCTGTGGTCGAAGTAGTTGGTCATACGGGGATTTTTGACTATGTGGAATTCGTTGCTGAATATGCTCCATTTGATTTAAATTCATTAGATAATTTTTGTCGTGCAGTTGAACTTTTTGACATGTCAGCAATTATTAAAGTTGATCAACA
>CAYWYX010000080.1:8710-10604 GCA_964462735.1 uncultured Acidobacteriota bacterium
TAATGATTGAAAAGAAATCCGCTGTTGACCAGTTAGATGAGATTTTATCTCTTGGTAAAATTGATATGATTCAGTGGGGTCCAGCTGATTATTCTCTTAGCATTGGTCGTCCAGGAGAATGGAATCAACCAGATATTAAGGCTGTGGAGCGTAAGGTTATCGAATCTGCATTAAAACAAGGAATTCCAGCTCGAGCAGAAATTGAGAGTGTTGACCAAGCAAAATATTATCTTGACATGGGTGTTCGTCATTTTGCTTTAGGGACGGATATTAATATACTGTTCAATTGGTTAAAGGGGAACGGAGAGCAGTTGAGAAGAGAACTTTCTGGAGGTTAGCCTTGACTGGTTAGGTTAGCATACCAAGAAAATCTTGATAGGTGGTTGCAGGGTTACTCTATCCAAATTTTATTGTTGTAGTACTCCAGCAACAAAGTTCAGTATATCTCCGTTGTTACGTGAAAATTCTTTTAGACGATCATAGTCCTGTCCCAGTTGACAAAGTTGATAGACGGTTGGGCAGGTTAAATGTTCCTGGTCAACTTTATTCAGATGCTCAAGGGATACATCAATGGCCTCAGGGTATCGTTGAATTCTTGCTAATAATTTTACTAGGACCTGAGCCGGATTTGAATCAACTTCTGAGGGATCTCCCTTAGGAAGTTTTTGCTGGAAATGTTCAATAGCTTTTTCTGCTTCTTGACCAAGCAAAGAACGAAGATAAAAAGCGTAATCTAGATAATTGTCAAGGGGTGGTGTGCCCTTGTACTGAAACTCTGAGGACAGATGGGCACCATATTCTGCTAGTTGGAGAGCAAGCCCCAAGGTTTTTTCGTCTGTTAGATCTAGGCTCAATTGGACTATAGATAGAAGGTGAGAACTGTCAACGTAGTAACTATACTTTCCAAACAACCAGTCACGGTTTTGTATCAGTTTCGTGACATTTTTTGTCTTAGGTTGTTCCCCTTCTTTTTTAGTAATAGCCTGTTTTAAATTGTCCAATAGCTCACCATGAAGTGTTCTTACTAATAGCTGAATACAATCAGTACGTCCCTCTTGTATTGGATATTGCTGTATTCCAGTAATAGCACGACAGGTTCCATAACTTTCCAAAAGCAGTTCAAAGCCTTTTCTAGGGTTGACACGCTCATAAAGAGCTATCTCGATAATTGCTGCCATGTCTTCTTTTGGTTCCATAGCTTCAATTGCAGCAGCAACTGGAGCTGAATCTCCAATCGCCCTGAAGTAAGGCCAAGCATGTTCAATTTGCCCGTCTGCTAAAAAAAGTGTTCCTACTTCACGAGCAGCTTCAATTTGAGTTTGGTTATAACTACTTTGAGACTCTTCGGGAATGTCTGAAGAAGAATCTAGTTGAATCAATCCTAAGCCTAGTTCGTGGCGTTTCTTCATTAAACGAGCTTGAAAAATAAGAGGATATTTTTTTTCCTTACAAAATCGTTGAATTAGATGATTAAATCCTTCTTCCAATCCTACCGATTTTATTTTTTGTTCAATTTTATCAAATGAATCTTTAGCCATGTGTCTTCCTCAAGTTAAACTGACATATTTTTATACCAATTGTATGTATTCAAATTATTATTTGGCATATCATAACATCATAAACCGTTTCTTTGAATGTGACTTTGTATTAAAGAATTAGAGCTTTGAGAATCTTATCATAATGTAAATTTGGGTTAGTCCAATTTATGATAAATGAACACTGGAAGGAATACGACCTTTACAGAGAGATTATGCCGTGTTAATCTCCCGATCGACTTTTATTAGTTGTTTCTTTTTATCAATAGAAGAGGGGCTGTAGCTCAGCTTGGGAGAGCGCCTGACTGGCAGTCAGGAGGTCGTGGGTTCGATCCCCATCAGCTCCACCATTAATATCA
>CAYWYX010000081.1:0-10349 GCA_964462735.1 uncultured Acidobacteriota bacterium
CTTGAAAAGTTGCAGGTTTAACTTCGGTGAAGGGTCTGGGAGATTCTTTTTTTTTGTTGTAGGATTATGATTACAAGTTTCTAAATCAGATCATCAAGTTTGGTTAAAAAGGAACGTTTAGGACAAAGGTTTTAAGCATGTTAAGGATGTGAAATAATAAATACTAGCTACTATAGAAAACTGCATGAGTTTGAAGCGAGTATTTTAGTTTAGTTGATAGGACTTAACGAGGTTGTAGTTTGGGTTAAAAATAGCTGTCGATCGATTACATAGGTGTGTAAGGGAGAAATGCGATGAACCGACGTCAACTTATTAAATCATTAGCTAGTGTCCCGGTAATAGCCGGATCCACGGGAGTATCATTAATGGGTTCTAGTCTGAACCCCAAAGATAGTGCAGAGCAATCTTATCAGACCTGTTATACAAATGAATGGAAAAGGACCAAGCCCGATTATTCACTCTACTTACCTCCAGAACCATTAGCAGACGATGGGGATAATGAACACTTATTGGTAGTTGAAACACCCAACGGAGATCTGTTAGCAACTTGGAGCCAGGGAGCCTATGAGATGTCCCGTGATTATCGAACTGTTTCATCGAGAAGCAAGGATGGTGGTGTGACCTGGACCCGACCGGAGATGATTGTTGGTCCTACCGATCATCCTGGATTCACAGCTTCCTTTGCGGTTCCGTTAGTCAGTCGAAGTGGTCGTATCTATTTGCTTTTTAATAAGCATGTTGGTGTTACTGATATGTCCTATACCATTACTGGATTTCAACGATGTATTTATTCAGATGATGATGGCCACACCTGGGTGAAGGGATGTGATTTGGAAGTGCGTCGCCGCCCCAGATATGATCATCCTGACCCTCAAATGCAAAAAAATCTCATTTTTTGGCAGCTTCCCATCCGTGATTCTAAAGATCGGATGTTGTTGGGCTTCACACGCTGGAGCAGTTTGCATCCAACTCGTTTCCCAATGGCTAATGGTCCTAATGGGTGGTATCCTGATTCTCGATCTGAATTTGTAAGATTCGATAATATTGATGAGGGTCCTCATCCGAGAGATTTAAAATTGACTTGGTTGCCTGAAGAGGATTCATTGTCCGTCCCCTGTCCTTTTGAACCCCATACAAGTCGAGGATATAGTCTAGCCGAAGAGCCGGGAGTCGTGCTCCTTCCGAATGGCAAACTTTTTACTGTAATGAGGACCATTACAGGAAAGATATGGTATTCGGTGTCGGCAGATGTAGATGGTCGGGTGTGGAGAAAAACAGAGCCATTGCGATTGCATGATCATGGTCGATTTGTCACTCATCCCAAGAACACCTCACCCCTCTATCGCCTGTTGGATGGTCGTTATATTCTCTTCTTTCAAAATCATGATGGAACTGGATATGGAGCGAAAGGAGCTGGAGACATGGGTGCACGAAGAGCGCCTATGTTCTATTCGATAGGAAAATTTAATCCTAATTCCCATCAGCCAATTTCTTTTGATGAGCCTAAGATTTTTTGCGATGCAGAAAATATTGCCGTTGGCCCTGGTAATGGTGGACCCGAAGGAGGTAGAACTTGGTTGTCTTTTTACGGAGCAATGAGCTATGCCGGTGGTAAGCAAATCATGTGGTATCCAGATAGAAAACACTTTCTTTTGGGAAAAGATATTACAGCGACAATGCTGGCCTAGATTTTTTCTTTAATAAAGAGATGAGAGAGAAAATATTTAAAGATTGAATAAAGTTGATTGCAGTTCAAACAGTATAAGACCTAACTAAAAGGGTTTGACTTAACTGGGCAAGCGAATCGTAGGATTATTCATATGCAGAGAATATTGTTTTTGACAAGTTGTTGGATTTTATTTTCTTGTTTTAATTTTTTTGCCCAATCGGTTCCTCAGTTTGAGACTGATGTGATGCCGATCTTGTCACGCTACTGTATTCATTGCCATGGGCCCCTTGACCCAATGGGTAGCTTAGATATGACCAATCCGCTATTCATAGAAAAGGGTGGTGTCAATGGGCCTGCTTTAGTGAAGCATTCTCCTGAAGCCAGTCTGCTCCACCAACGGGCTTTAGACGGTTCTATGCCACCTGCCGGTCAGAAGCGGCCTTCTGATGATGAAATTGAGACTATTAGAAAGTGGATTGGTGCAGGCGCACCAACCATAAAATTCTATAAAGTAAATGGTCAGACTGGAAAAAAGCAAAAAGAAACAAACATCGTAGTTCCAACACTCTCTGCAAAAGACAGGAGAGTTTGGGCCTTTACTAAACTGAAACGTCAAACTCTTCCTCATATTAATCACAGTACACGTGCACGTACTCCGGTAGACACTTTTCTTTTGAGTTCTTTGGAAAACATAGGAACTAGCCTTTCTCCAGATGCTAATCGAGAAACACAGATTCGAAGACTTTATCTTGACCTTCTGGGTTTGCCCCCTTCACCTGAAGCAATTGATGGGTTTTTAAAAGATGGTATACCTGGTGCTTATGAGAGACTAGTTGATCGGGTTTTAGCCTCTCCCCATTTTGGAGAACGATGGGGTCGACATTGGTTAGATGAAGCTGGACATACAGACACCTTAGGAATTGATAATGATTTTGTAATTGGTCAGGACATATTTCTTTCTCCGGGCAAATGGAAATACAGGGATTATGTAGTTGATGCGTTAAATGCAGATATACCCTACGATCGGTTTTTGTTGGAGCAAATAGCTGGAGATGAACTTTTAGATTGGCGGTCTGCAACAGTAATGACAGAGGAAATGAAAAGACTATTGAAGGCTACTGGTTTTTTAAGAGTGGCTGCTGATGATACCAATCAAGGTGTTCTGAATACACCAGACATTCGCTATGGAATTCTACAAAGAACGGTTCAAACTTTTTCGAGCAATGTGCTGGGACTTACCATTGGCTGTGCACAATGTCACGACCACAAGTACGATCCTATTTCTCAATTAGATTACTACCGGTTAACTGCCTTATTTACTCCAGCTTTTAATCCACAACGCTGGTTAAAACCTGCAGAGCGTGCGTTGTCTGAGGTATCGCCTGCTGAAAAAGAAGTCATTGAAAAGGATACAAAGGCGCTGGAAAAGAAAATCAAACCTTTTCTTAGAAAATTGAATGCTATTTATCACCCTTATAAACAGCAAATAATTAAAGAACGGTTAATGCAGATTCCTAAAATAATTCGTTCCGATTTAGAAACCGCACTATATGCATTCGACAATGAGCTAAGGCCTGCACAACAGTACCTAAAAGAAAAATTTGGACCTGTAGTTACTCCAACCGACGAAGAACTTGATAAACTATTGACCCCTGATGAGCGGAATCTTGTCTTAGGTCTAAAAAATAATATTAACTCCCTTGAAAAATACCGGCAAGTCTATGGCACGATTCAAGCAGTCGTAGATACTGGAGATCCCCCACCAACTTATTTTTTAATCAGAGGGAATTATTTAACTCCTGGACCAGAGATAACGCCAGGTGTTCCAAAGATTCTTACTAATTCGAAAAAAGCTTTTATAGAAGAAGAGAAACATCCAGGAGTTAGTAGTGGACGTCGTTTAGCGCTTGCCCGTTGGCTAACAAACCCTAAGGATAATGCTATTAATTTGGTGGCTCGAGTTAGAGTAAATAGAATTTGGCAACGATTATTTGGGACCGGTATTGTTGCAACTTCGGATAACTTCGGACGAAATGGAATGGATCCTACTCATCCAGAACTTCTTGATTGGTTGTCACATCGTTTCATTTCAGGAGGTTGGCGAGTAAAACCTCTGATTAGAACAATAGTAAATTCAACAGTTTACCGGCAGGTATCTGGTGCCTCCTTTGAATCTCAAATAGAGAAAGATAAATTGAATAATCAATTTAGTATTGCTTTTAAAAAGGATCCTGACAACAAACTATTGTGGAAGATGCCTTTGCGTCGTGCGGAGTCTGAGGTCATACGAGATTCAATTATGACAGTCAGTGGAAAATTGAACAGAACAATGGGAGGCAAGCCCGTCAAACTTAATAATCATCCTAATGGAATGGTGACTATTTCTAAAAAAGGACTAAATCACCCTGGAGACCAGTGGAGACGAAGTATTTATTTATCTGGCCGCCGAAATTACAACCTCACTATGTTGAGTGTTTTTGATCAACCGAAGTTATCTTCAAACTGCACTAAGAGAAATAGTTCAGCTGTTGTTTTACAAACACTGACTATGCTTAATAATGAGTTTGTGATGGAACAAGCAAGATTATTTGCTGAGAAGTTGTTTAAGGATTCAGATAAAGAGGTGTCTGAACAAATAATTAAACGAGTGTTCCGAATAGCCTTGGCTAGAAACCCTAAACAACAGGAAATTAAATGGAGCCAGGACTTGTTACAATCAGAAGTTAAGCGGCATCTGCTACTTGGGGATAAAGCTGATAAGGCTAAACTTAAGGCTTTAACTAGTTTCTGCCAAATGATACTGAATAGTAATGAGTTTCTATATATTGGGTAAAATATTTATGAATAGAGTTATAGAGAATAATCACCATTTAGTTTCCAGAAGGAAGTTCTTGCATACATCAGGTTTAGGATTTGGTGGAATAGCACTAGCTCATTTAATGCACAATGAATTATTTGCAGAAACAAAATCTGGTTTGAATCTCTTACCTCGAAAGCCACACTTTAAGCCAAGATCCCGTGCCGTTATTCAGCTTATGCAGAATGGAGGTCCTAGCCAGATGGATCTCTTTGACCCAAAACCTGAACTTCAGAAAAGATCAGGACAATCTCATACTGAAAAAGTTGAAACTTTTCAACCAGGTAGTGAAGGGAATGTTTTGTTGGGAAGCCCTTTCAAATTTGCTCCAAGAGGGCAGTCGGGGATTGAACTCTCTGATGTTATTCCTCACACTGCATCAATAGTGGATGATATCTGTTTAGTTCGCTCCATGTATACCGAACATAATAATCATACTGAGGCTTTGGTTATGCTGCAGACTTGCAAAATATTTCCAGGGCGACCGTCTATGGGTGCATGGATTAGTTATGGGTTAGGGACTGAAAATCAAAACCTGCCCAGTTATGTTGTTTTAAGGGATCCAGCAGGTTATGGCACAAGTGCAGCTGAGTTATGGGAAAACGGCTGGTTGCCTTCACTATATCGTGGAACAGAGTTTAGTTCAAAGGGTTCCCCAGTTTTAGATCTTAATCCAGCACTACCAATTGACAAAAATTCTCGTCAGGACCAGCTGAAGTTTCTGGAGAAAATAAATAAAGAACATTCCCAATCCTATCCTAATAATAAAGAGTTAGAAACTCGAATTCAAAATTATGAATTAGCAGCCCGCATGCAACTTGCCGCTGGAGAGATTCTAGATCATTCAAAGGAATCACAAGCGACTAAAGAACTTTATGGCTTGGATATACCAGAAACAGCTGGATATGGAATGCGTCTGCTACTAGCTCGAAGGCTGGTAGAAGCAGGGGTTCGATATGTCCAAGTATTTCCTCCCACTAGAACCTCAACTCAACCATGGGATAGTCATAGACATACTAAGGATGAAATTGAAGCTATTGCTGCTAGAACAGATCTTCCTGGAGCTGGCCTTATTAATGACCTTAAGGGTCGTGGACTCTTAGATAGTGTTATTGTTATGTGGTGTGGAGAATTTGGAAGACTTCCAGTCTCACAAGGGGGAATGGGTCGCGATCATAATCGAAATGCTTTTAGCTTGTGGTTAGCTGGAGGTGGATTTAAGAAAGGTTTTGTGTATGGAGCAACAGATGAATTTGGTTATCGAGCTACCGATAACCGTGTAAGTGTGCCTGATTTACAGGCAACGATTTTACACCAAATGGGAATTGACCATAAGAAGCTAGTTTATCTCCACCATGGAAGGGATGAAACACCTACTGATTATCCAGTAACAGGAGCTAAGGTTATAAATGAGATTCTTGATCGAAAAAGGTATGGTTGAGGATAGTTCTGGATGATTAAATGGGTTTCTTTTTAAAAAGGTCTTGAACCTGTTTAGTAGTGTAGATTCCTATTGACACACATTTAAAGAGCTGAGGTAAGGAGAAGCATTAATCATGAGAAGGTTGAGTTCAATTTTAAGCCCTTCACCTGATTGTTTTTTATTAATAATAAAAATACTAATACTGGTGTCTATTTCCACTCATCTGTCCTGGGCCAATCAGCCTTTCGCAGTAAAACCATTAATCCCAAGTGTAAACAAAGTTTTTACAGATAATATTCTGCCAATTTTTAAAGAACACTGTCTTCAATGTCATGGTAATGAGCTTAGCATCAAAGAACTGAATCTTGCTAGTTTAGAGACCCTATTTTCAGGCAGTGAATCTGGGCAAGTTGTAGTTCCCGGTGAGCCCAACAAAAGTAAACTGTTTCAGCTTATTGAGACAGGGAATATGCCCCCTGATCAAAAGGGAACTATCCCAAAGGAACAACTAGAAACAATTCGTGCATGGATTTCAAAGAAGCTTTCCTATCAATCAGCAAAAAAGAAATTAAATCAACATGATGTAATTCCTATAATGTTAAGACATTGTGTGACTTGTCATGGGGTTCGTCGACAAGAAAACGATTTGGATCTAAGAACTAGGGATTCAATGCTCCGTGGAGGTGAATCTGGTCCTGCTTTTGTTCCAGGCAACCCCAAGAATAGTTTAATGATCCAGAAAATTCATTCTGGATCAATGCCCCCTAATAAAAGACTCTTTGAGGTTGGTGTTACTCCCGTTTCTAGTGCTGATCAAAGAACTCTTGAAGAATGGATTCTTCAAGGCGCACCAGGAACACAACTTAAGCCTGACATTGCCACTAATAACCCTGATCCGCTTGTTAGTAATGAAGACCGTCAATTTTGGGCCTTTCAGCCACCCAAGCAAGCTAGATTACCTTACGTAAAAAGCCCAGAACAGGTGATTAATCCCATTGACAGGTTTATTCTTAAGAAATTGGAAGCTCAGCGATTATCCCTTTCCAAAGAAGCAAGTCGATTAACTTTAATACGACGAGTAACTTTTGATTTAACGGGTTTACCTCCTACTGCTGAAGCGGTGAGGAAGTTTGTGCAGGATTCTGATCCTCAAGCCTATCAAAAATTAGTCGATAGCCTGTTGGAATCTCCACATTATGGTGAACGATGGGGGAGATATTGGCTGGATCTAGCTGGATATGCGGATTATGAGGGTGGAAAAGTTAATAAAGACGGACCAGGTAGAAGAAATGCTTGGCGGTATAGGGACTATGTTATTCAGTCGTTAAATGCTGATAAACCATACGATCAATTTCTTCTTGAACAGATTGCAGGAGATGAATTAATTGACTATGAGAGTGCTCCGGTTATTAGAGAGGACATGATCAACAATCTTATTGCCACGGGCTTTTTACGGATGGGACCCGACAGTACAGGTTATGAACTCAGTTTTGTAGAGGATAGATTTGATGTCATCGCAGATGAAATTGAAATTCTAGGGACAGGAATTTTAGGAATGACGCTTCAGTGTGCTAGGTGTCATAGCCATAAGTTTGATCCCATTCCCCAGAGAGACTATTACAGGCTGGCTGACACCCTGAAAGGGGCCCTTGACGAATTTGATTGGCTAGCAGGTACTCCTATCAATGAAGTAGTTAGATTTCAACAAAGAGTTCTACCCTATGTGATACCAGGAATTAATCCTATCCGTTTGATGGAAATTAATAAACAACGAGAAGATCAAAATAAAAAATTAGAAGAGAAAATAAAGGTTTTCGAAAAAGCTTTGGATGAATTAAATCAGCCATTGAAAGAAAAAGTCCTAGACAAACGTTTCTCGCAACTTTCGATGGATCTTTACAACGAATTGAAGCACTTGGTTTCAATTCCAGAAGATAAACGCAATGAAAGACAAAAACTTTTAGGGAAGAAATATAAAGCTTTGTTAATGGTGAGCCCCCAAGAGCTAAAACAGGTGGACCCTGTTTATCGGAAAAGGGCAGAGGAAATTGAAAGAAAGATTGTTTGGCTGAGATATGAGCAAAAGACGGAACCGAATATTAGAGCATTATGGGATAGAGGCTCTCCCTCTCCAACCTATATGCTTAAAAGGGGAGAATATTCTACGCCAGGTCGATTAGTAGGTCCGGGTGTCCCATCAGTTTTAACTGATGGAAAAACTCCCTTCGATGTTAATCCTCCTTGGCCAGGATCCAATAAGACGGGAAGACGCTTAGCATTAGCCAGATGGTTAGTGAAGAAAAACAATCCTCTAACAGCTCGAGTTATGGTGAATAGGATTTGGCGCCACCATTTTGGAAAAGGAATTGTTAAAACATTAGGAAATTTTGGTAGATCTGGTGCTCGACCTACCCATCCAGAATTACTTGATTGGTTAGCCGTAGAATTCATTAAACAGAAGTGGAGTCTCAAGTCCATGCATCGGCTGATAATGAACTCAGCGACTTATCGCCAATCATCTAAAGTAACCCAAAGACATGAAGAACTTGATTTAGAGAATAATCTTTTGTCTAGATGGCCAATAAAAAGAATGGATGGTGAGACTCTTCGCGATAGCCTTCTTTTAGTTAGTGGACGTTTAGATAAGACAAGGTTTGGGCCTCCAGATCCAATTTTTGTTAGAGCAGATGGATTGGCAACGGGTTATAGCAGAGAAAAGGGTTGGAGACGGAGTATATATTTAAGCCAACCTAGATTAACCTCTGCTACAACGCTAGATTTGTTTGATTATCCTCAGATGAATCCTAATTGTGTAGAGCGATCTCAGTCAACAGTGGCATCCCAGGCTCTTCACTTACTTAATGATGCAAACATTCGATCGCTTGCAAATTTCCTAGCTGGGCAAGTAATATATGAGTCAGACTATGAACTTGAAAAGCAGATTGTTAAGATTTATTGGATTATTTTGAATCGACCTCCGGATCCTAAGGAGAAAAAAATTACTATTGAATCAGTAAAGGCAACATTGGAAGGTTTGAATCAAGGTTCGAAGCCTTTGACGATGGTATTAGCTAAATTAGTGCACACTCTCTTTAATTCAGCTGCATTTGTTTATATAGATTGAAAAAAAATATGTCAACCCGACCGTTTAAATCTAAAAAAGTAACAAGTTTGATGAATCGGCGCCATTTTTTTGGTCGAATGTCTGACGGTATCTATGGAATTGCTCTTACTAAATTATTTTCTGAAGAACTTCTTGGTAAACCATTTTCTCTGGAAAAATCTTCACAAGATAAACAAAAAAGGCCTAGTGGTTATGATGTTAAACCAAGAAGATCGCACTTTGAACCAAAAGCTAAGTCAGTCATTCTGCTTTTTATGAACGGAGCTCCGAGCCCCATGGATCTGCTAGATCCGAAACCTATGCTTGATAAACATCATGGAGAGCCATATTTTGACAAGGTTGCAGTTGATGTTCCGTCCCCCGATCAAGCTGGAGGGTTGTTACGCAGTCCCTTTAAGTTTGCTCAACATGGGCAGTCAGGTATTTGGGTATCAGAGGTAATGCCTCATTTAGCTAAACAAGTAGATGATATTGCAGTGATCAGATCGATGCACACAACAAGTCCAGCGCATCCTGCAGCCCTATATAAGTTTCAGGGAGGAAGAATGATCCCTGGTTTGCCTACTCTTGGAGCGTGGGTCGTCTATGGCTTGGGTAGTGAAAATCAAAATCTTCCAGCTTTTGTAGTTTTAGATGATCCTATGGGACTTCCTATCAATGGGATAGCAAACTGGCAATCTGGATTTCTACCTCCGATCTATCAAGGCACTCGTTTTCGTTCAGTTGGAGAACCTTTATTAAATCTTCGTCCTAGTATAAAAGAACCAAGTGCGTTGATTAAGATGGGAGAAAATTTACGTAGCCAGCTTGACTTGATTCATCGTCAATCACGCCCAGGTATTTCTCAGCTAGATGCCCGTTTAGCTAATTATGAACTTGCCGCACGCTTACAGGTAGAAGCTTCTGATGCATTAGACCTGTCTCAGGAGTCTCCAAAGACCCTAGAAATGTACGGTGTTGGTCGTAAACCAGCTGTTACTGGACGTACTCATGTTAATCCTGGACCAGATAATTATGCCCGGCGCTGTATCATGGCGAGACGATTGGTGGAGAGGGGAGTTCGCTATGTCCAAGTTTGTGTTAACGATCAAATTTGGGATAGTCACTCTCATTTAGAAGATGATTTAAGGTCTTGCTGTGATCGGACTGATCAGCCTGTTGCCGCCTTACTAAGAGATTTAAAGGAACGAGGATTATTAGATAGTACCTTGGTAATATGGACTGGTGAGTTTGGACGTCATCCCATAGCTCAAATTATGCCAAAAGAAGGAGTTGC
>CAYWYX010000082.1:0-1662 GCA_964462735.1 uncultured Acidobacteriota bacterium
TTATAATGAAATCCAACTCATGTTCATGAGCACGATCAATCAGAACTCGCAAAGGGTCGAGTCCGCGATCAATTAAGCTTTGCATGTTATACCAAGCACGCCAATAGTGAGCACCTTGAAAGGGACGAAGCTGTGACATAGCTCGAATTCCTACTTTAGTGTCACTAAAGAGTCCGCCGGTTTCCACTCCATAAATCAAGGTGTTTACAGAGGTTCCTGTCAGCTCGTCTACAGGACGCCAGGCATCTTTCATCGATAGGGGAGGGTCAAAAGCATACAGATAGTAGTGCCGTGCATCATTAAAATACATCGTCCGTCTGGGCTTGGCTAACGGTTGTACGGATTTTATTGAATTGTTGGCTGAGGTTATGTTCGGCACTAGAGTTCCCGGCGCTAGAAGAGCAGCTCCTCCAAGAAACTGTCGGCGATTGAGGGAAGGTTTCAAATTTTTCCCCCTTTTGCATCCTCGAGAGATTGTGGTCGGTCAGTTTCATCTCCTCCCAGCCAGCGGTAGGGTCTAGGATACAGAGTCAATGATCGATCCTCCAGCGGCAGTTTAATAGAGCGGTTTCCCAGCTGGGCTGAGAGTTTACAGGCAATGGCGATTTCAAGAGCTTGTCTTAAATCGTGACCGGAAATCCATAACTCACTCTTGGTTTTAACCGCATCAATAAATGAACGAATGGAGCTAACCAGGTAGTTATTGGTTTTACGAAGACTAGGGATTTCATCAATAATACTGCGCCATGCAAATGGACGATAGCTGGGATTGATTTTCTTCCGTTCCCCACTGGCATTAAACCCAAGATAAATTTCTGGACTCTTCCATCTCCAACGAACTAGAGCATCCTTGCTCCAAACGTCAACACCACTTGGTTGTTTTTGTCCGTAGGGTTGCGTTAAACCAAAAACCTGACAATCGGGACCACGACTTAAATTAAAGAGAGCATTCACGTTAAGACCCTTGTCATCGTTTTTCTTTAAGGCTTCCGGCGGTCCAGCCCATGCGAGAACTTCTTCAACCTCAGAACCAGAGAACAGTCTGAGTACAGATAGGTGCTGACAGCCGCCACCAGAGATTTCACCACCAAATCCGTGGATGGCAATCCCTTCTGGAGAACCATATTGACCAGATTTAAGTCTTTCAGCGGCCTCTTGTACCTCTGGCATAGCTCGCTGTAAATTTCCACCTGAAAAAACCACCCCCCGTTTTTCACAGATTGCTACCATTGCATCAGCATCAGCCAGCGTAGCGGCAATAGGTTTGTCGGTAGAAACACCCTTGACTCCAGCTTCCGCTGAAGCAATCACAGCTTCCTTCATAAATTTGCTGGGTGTAATCACTGCAACTAAATCAGGAACCACTTCTTTTAGCATGGCGTTCACGTCTTTATAGAGAGCCTTTACTCCATAACGTTTGCCTACAACCTTGCGTCGTTCTGGATTCCATTCTGCGATGGCAACCAGTTCAGTGTCAGGTAAGGCTTGGTAAACATCAGCAAAATGTTGGCCCATACGGCCACAGCCAACTATACCAACCCTATATTTGGTTGAAGACCGTTCTTGACTGAGGTGTTGGGTAGATAAACTGGCCAGACCAGCAGAAATGGTCACTGATTGGCTAAGAAACTTTCTTCGGTTGACATTCATGATTATTACTTT
>CAYWYX010000082.1:1762-10031 GCA_964462735.1 uncultured Acidobacteriota bacterium
TGCTAGTGACCAGATGGAATATATTGAAACAAAGCGATGACTCAACTGACTTAAATACGTATTTAACCAGTCGATGAATACAAAAGAGGAGAACGGAATGGCTATGAGAGGGAACCGCGTAAAGGAAAAATTAAATAGGGGTGAAACAGTTTTTGTGGTTGGTGGACACAGTAATACTAGCGATACGATCGACTTTTTAGGTCCTTCAGGTTTCGATGGAATTTGGCTTGAAGGAGAACACGGACCTATTAACTGGAATCTTTTAGGAGATTTGTCCCGAGCTTGTGATCTTTGGGGCATGACTTCTATTGCTCGACTCCACCAGAATGACCCTGGAGTTATCACCCGAGTTTTAGATTTGGGTGCCAACGGTATTGTGATGCCCCACGTAAGCACGAAGGCTGAAGCAGAACAAGTGGTACAGTCTGCTTTCTTTGCTCCGATTGGTGGCCGAGGAATGTTTTCAGGAAGGCGATCTTATGGGGGATCTCAATTTTTTGAGAATGCTAATAAAGAGACCCTGGTAATCGTGCTCATTGAAGAGATGAAGGCGATTGAGAATTTATCCAGTATTTTGACAGTCGAAAATATTGATGTATTTTTCGTAGCGCCAGCAGATTTGGCCCAGACCATGGGTATGATTGGTAAACATTATGATCCAATAGTAGAAAAGGTTGTTGAAGACGCTCTTCAACAAATTGTTGCTTCCGGTCGAACTGCAGGAGCCCTGACCCTTAACCATGGTGAAAGAATGCAGCGATATTTTGATGTAGGAGTCCGTTTCTTTCTGAGTTTCTACGATTCTTGGCTTCAAAAATCAGCTCAAGAGTACTTGTCAAACGCTAAGCTAATTTCAAATGGGAAAAATTAAAGAATCGGTAGATCTTGGATTTAGTACTTGATCAAACGTAATCTAGCATTCCAATATGAAATGTGAAAGGGAAGACCTGATCTAAAGCCTCAGCTGTTTCTGGGGACAGGCTGGTTACAGACGAGGGTTTCATAGGCCCAAAAATAAATTGAGCAGTTTCTCGAAGAGTGAGGGTTTTTTCTTCCGAGACTTGCTCAGTTCCAACCGTAAAGTGTTTGTTTTTCCACTTAAGGCTTATTCGTTCTGCTGTTTCAGCAACGACAATTCCAAGTTCACCTGAGCTTTGTCCTAAACAATTTTGAATATGAGGTTTCAGTTTCTCCAGTAAGTTTTTTAAGGATAAAATCCTGATCATTTTCAAACCACATCCGTCTGCTTCTTCCATTGGGATACGTTCTTGACATCCAAGCGACTGTAATAATGTTTTCATGGGGTTTTTAAAACTTGGGACAAATACTTGTAATCGTGTTTCAAGAGTTGTGGATAATACATGGGCGAGTAGTGAGGAAAGTGCTTTAGTTGTGCCGCCCCATTCGATTACTCCGGACTTATTATGTGCTTCTGCAACTACGAGATAACCGGTTACCAAGTTATTTTCTTCAGCGACCCAGATTTTGATTGTTGGAATGTTAAAAAGAGTTTGGTAGGCCGATTGATTTCTAGTTAACTGTTCTGATTGGTTTTGATGAATTTCAATTATGCGGTTAAGATCTTTACCTTGCTGATAGGCTCGAACAAGGCAATAGGATTTAAAGTGGTTGAATTGAGTTGGTCGAAGAATATATGTCCAACCATTTGTGCCAATAACCTCCCATCCGAGTTGCCGATAAAAATCTCTAGCGGAACCGGTCCACAATAATCCAAAAGCATCGCCTCGAAGTGCCATGCTTGTTACTGCATCCTCCATGATACTAGTAGCCGATCCACGCTTTCGGTAAACAGGATGAGTAGCCACAGCACAAATCATACTCATAGGAAGAACACAGTCATTTGCATTTAGTGTTCGTTCGGCCATGGCTGCATGACTGATAATTTTCCCTTCTTCGAGAACAACCCGTAGGTTGTTTAAATTTTTTTTGTCAAATACCAATGGATAATCCGAAGCCATATCTTGGTTGACACCACTACGAAACACGAGGTTTACTAGACTCAAAATAGTTTCTAGTTCCTGGTTATTTGCGGCTCTAGGTCCTTCCATTAAAGTCTCCTGATGTATTGGTTTTTCTGGGAGAAGAGTTTGTTAGTTCTTGTGATATCAGTTTTTTTTAATTGGAATCAACTTTCAGAAATTGAACTAGCTTTCACCTAATTTTATCAGCATATTAATTAGGAAACTACGATTTCAGACACAATAGATGTATTTTATTGACAAACCAAGGGTCTTCCTGCTGAATAGATAAAATGATTTCATATGGAGATTTTTTTTAATGGTTAATCAAATATTTTTATATTCTAAAATCCACCTTAGAGCGATGAGAAAACGTATAGTTTTTTCATGTTTGTTTGTCGTTTGTACTTTATTATTCCTATCTTATCAATCCCAGTCAGGCGAGAAAAAATGGAGCACTTCTACTTTTTTTGAGTTTAGTGAAGGAACCTTTGGTGACGGGGGAGAAAACATATATGTTACTGCAGATGGTGAGATTCGTTTAATTAATCAGTGGGATCTTAATCGAGATGGTTTTATTGATGTAGTTTTGCCAAATACCCATGACAACAATCAAAAGGTGGACCTATTTATCTATTGGGGTGTCAAAGGGTCGTCTAATGTCCGCAACCGGACTCGCCTTCCCAGTGACGGTGGATTATCCCAAACCATTGCTGATCTTAATCAGGATGGTTTTCCTGATTTAGTGGTTATTAATAGCTTCAATGGTACTAAGACTAATCTGAATTCATATATTTACTGGGGAGGAGCCAAGGGATTCAATGTCGATCGTCGAATGGAACTGCCTACTTTACAAGCAACTGGGGCTGCAGTGGAAGATCTTAATCATGATGGCTACCCAGATCTTGTTTTTGCCAATAGTGGCAATGTTGTTGTAGAAAGAAAAGAAAAGGGAGTTAATGTTTCTAAGAATAAATCTTATCTTTATTGGGGATCAAAAGATGGTTTTTCACCGGATAGACGACTTACATTAACAACTGACAAAGCTACTGGTGTAACCATCGGTGATCTTAATCAAGATGGCTTTTTTGAACTCGTTTTTTCTAACGAAGGAAATTCCCAGTCTTCAGGTGGTGCTATGATTTACTGGGGACAGATGGGAGGAAACTATTCTGAGAAGCAATTGACAATACTATCGGGTCAGCGAAGTTCTAAGATTACCATTGCTGATCTTAATCAGGACAAGATACCCGAACTAATACTAGCTAATCGTTATCGACCTTTGACTAGGAAACCTGATGATAATAGAGAGTTAGATACGGATGTGGAAAGTGAAGCAATTAATTCTTTTATTTACTGGGGATCTACAGCTGGGTACGATGAGAAAAATCGGTTGGAACTTCCTACGGTTGCAGCCAGCAGTGTAACGTCAGGAGATTTAAATGACGATGGATTCCCAGAATTAGTTTTTGCTAATGGCCCCCAAGGTTCTGGTCATGCGGCTCCTGGCCCTGGAAGTGGTTCAGTTATTTATTGGAACAGGTCTGGTAGATTCACTATCCAACGTCGAACTTTGTTACCAACTCTGAATCCAACTGATTGTCTGATTGATGATATTAATCAGGATGGTTTTCCCGATATAGCTTTTAGTAATGAACACGATGCCCATTCATTTAATGCTCTTTCCTATATTTATTGGGGGGGGACCGAAGGGTATAGTCCCAAGCATCGTTTAGAATTGCCAACCATGGGAGCGGGTAGTGTAGGGATTTCTGATTTTGATCGGGATGGAGAAAAGGATGTTGTTTTTATCAATCAACGTGATGGGTCAGCAGGGGATCCAGTACCAGCCTATATTTATTGGGGAAACGAGAATGGTGACTATAAAGTTGACCAACGTCTCGATCTTGATCATCCATTTGGTTCTCCAGGTGAAGGATATTCTACTGTAGATCTAAATAATGACGGTTGGGTAGACTTCTATATGGGAGGTCCAGAATCTGCAGTTTATTGGGGATCTCCTCAGGGATTCTCGACCCTGAACAAAACAGTTGTGTCTTCCAAGATGGCTTTTTCAGCAAGGGCCGCTGATTTTAACCGAGATGGTTACTTAGATCTAGTTCTAGGGGAGTATGCTACCGGAGGTAAAACTGATCTATACTGGGGTGGCCCCATGGGGTTTGCCAGTAACAATCGTTTTACTTTTGAAATCGATGGTGTTCGATTTTTGAGTATAGGAGATTTTGACAGTAATGGGTATTTAGACATTGTCTATCCTACAGTTCACAATCAAGTTGTAATCTTTTGGAATAACTCAAGTGGTTTTGACAATAATAATAAACAAATCCTGCCTTCAGGTTTAGCGGTGGGCGCAGATGTTGCCGACCTTAATCGAGATGGCTACTTGGATATAGTCATTACCAATTTGCATTCAGTTGAAGGTACTCGTCAAAGTGATGTTCTTATATACTGGGGAGGGTCAAAGGGCTTTGAAAGTTCTCATGTTCAAAAATTACCTGCCTTGGGTCCTGAAGGCTCGGTTGTTGCTGACCTAAATCAGGATGGTTATCTCGATCTCACCGTTAGTAGTTATCATGCTGGAGAGACTCGCTCACATCCATCCTATATATACTGGAATGGTATTAACGGTTTCGATCCATCAAAAGTTACCTTAATCCCAACTAATTCAGCTTCAGGAGTACTGTCTGCAGATTATAATCTTGATGGATTTGCTGATCTTCTCTTTGCTTGTCATAAACTAGACGGACGGCATCGTACCGATTCTTTTCTTTACTTTGGATCATCCAAAGGGTTTTCAATCGAACGTCGAATCCATCTGCCAGGCCTCGGTCCACATGTTTTTACTGGAGTTGACATTGGGAATATTTTTGATAGACAACCCCAATTTGAGTATCGGTCAAAAATTTTCGATGCTGGCAGGTCCACCCAATTTGATACTCTTGTTTGGAAAGGAGAGGCTCCATTTTCAGCTGAAATCAAGTTTCAGGTACGTGCAGGTAGCAGTATTGAAGCACTCCATAAAGCAAGTTGGCAGGGACCTCAAGGTGAAGGAAGTTTTTATACCAACAATCGTTCTAAATTAAAAAACCTCCCCTTAGATTTGCGTTATTTTCAGTTTAAAGCAATATTGATTAGTCCCAATGGAGCTAATAGTCCCGTTTTGCAATCCATATCTATTACTTATCACTAAAAGTTTTAGAGATCGAAAATTGGAGGATCCATTTATGAAAGAATTTAAAGGAATTTTTCCTGCCATCATGACCCCTTTTGATGTTCAAGGTCAGGTTAGTGAGGTTGCCCTTCGAAAAACAGTTAAGTATTCCTTGGACACAGGTGTGGATGGTTTCTATATCTGTGGGGGAGGCGGAGAAGGTCTTTTTTTGACAGTTCCTGAGAGACAAAATATTCTTGAAATTGTATTAGATGAAGTTGACGGTCGCGCTTCGGTGATGACGCACATTGGAGCTTTTCAGATTCCTGATACGATGACTTTGGCCCGTCATGCAAGTAAGGCTGGTGCGGATGCAGTAGCCAGCATGCCACCCGCTTATTTTGCTAAACCTAATTTGGAGAGCTTAGTAAAATTTTATCAGCAAATCGCTGGAGAGTCGGGTTTGCCTACTCTGGCCTATAATATTCCAGGTAGAGTGCCTATCAATTTGGATACAAGTACTTTTGACAAACTTATAAAAATTCCAGGTGTAATTGG
The DNA here is from genome assembly GCA_964462735.1 of uncultured Acidobacteriota bacterium. GTDB lineage: Bacteria > Acidobacteriota > Terriglobia > Versatilivoradales > Versatilivoraceae > JAKUNG01. The sequence continues at coordinate 7,472 of CAYWYX010000082.1, forward strand.
CTTAAAAGATTCGACAGGAGATCTTTATCAATTGACTCTGTCGGCTATGCTCGATGGAGGTAAAATTACAGTTTTAAATGGTGGAGATCAGGTCCTGTGGTATGCCCTGATGGCAGGGTGCAAGGGGGGTATTGGGTCAACTTATCCAGCTATGCTTCCTTTATTTGTCCAAATATATAAAGCTTTCATAGCAGGAGATGGAAAGACAGGTCTGCGATTGCAGCAACAAGTTAATTTGGTTATTCAGGAAATTCTTAGGTTTGATACCCTTGCTGCTATGAAACAGATCCTCAAATGGATTGACTTGGATTCAGGAGACCCTCGGCAGCCAACTTCTCCACTAAATTCTAATCAAGCTACAGAACTCAAAGCAGGATTAGAGCGAATTGGATTCTTTGATCTCCACAAATAGAATTAGGAAGTCATTAGTAATAGGAATTAATGAACACCTACTACCGAGTGGTTCCTTTCCAGTCTTTAAAAGACTTGTCCTTAGAATCCTGGTTAGGTGAACTGCAGTCAGTATAGACTCTTCTAGCATTAATCCCAAGGAACCCAATAAAACCTAACCCTCAAGCTTAAAGTTTTATTGTTGGAAAAATTGCTACCTATTTTTAATCCAGTTATTTCGATCAATGATTCGATTCAATTTATAGCCAAGAAAACGATACTTACCCCAAGAATCATACTGCGAGCTTATTTTGTCTACAGGCAATGCAAGTGTTTTTATAGCAAATTCTTTAACTTCGCTGTCAATAGCTAGTCTCGAATAATCACCTAAAAGAATGCGGCAATGAGCAGCAGCATATGGTCCAATTCCTTTTAACCCAGTTAGAAATTCATATGTTAGTTTTGATAAAGTACCTTCACCAGTAGCATTAATTTTGTTGGTGTTCAGCATTTGATCCAAACCACTGATAATCGTTTCAGCACGGAACCCAACTCGACAATGACGTTTGAGATTCATTACGCCAAAATCTAACATTTGGACAGGATCAGGGAAAGCCCCATTACCAATTTGGGAAACAATGTTAGAAATCATTCTTATTGTTGAAGACCAGTTAGTGTTGATTGTGCAGACAGTTTTTACAAAGTCCTCATGAAAAGTACTTGAGCGGAGAAATCTTCCCCCACCTAATCGAACAAATTGTGCAATCGTTGGATCTAGATTTTCTGCAAAACTAATAAAGTCCTTGTAGTCATCATTTAATGAAAACCATTGCCAGACTAATTTTTTTAAGTGTTTTCTAGGCTTAACTTCTGCACTGTCATACCGTATTTCAAGTTTCTGTTTATTAAGTTGTTTTATCTTAATTTGAATTTTTTCTCCACAAATATCTTCAACTCGCGAAAGGTTATTATTATCCAGTTCCCAAGGGGACAAATATACCCAACCATGATTTTTTAAAGATAGCTTTAGGTTAAGTGCGACAGGTATAAAAAAGACTAAATTATTGTTAGTCAATGGAATTTTCACTCTTCTTTTTCAATGTTTGACGATCATTTTTTCCAATATCTAGAGAATAATACTATCGATAGATCTTTCCTCCACAGTTATTGTGGAAAAATCTGTGGAAAAAAAGGATTTTAACGCCGAAACCCACTGTTAGAAACGGAGAAAGACCAGATTGCACATAAAAAGGGACATTTTTCTAAGTTATTGAAAATAAAATACTTATACTAAAAGTCTTGTCTGGCGCTGGATTCCAAGGAGGCTTTGTTCAAGATGCTTATAAATACTGAGTTTTCCACAGATTTCTTGATGGAATGAGCCATTGGAAAAGGGTTTTAGAGGAGTTATCGCTGAACATTCAATGGCAGTAAGGCTTTTCATTTTTACCTTGTGAACAGTTAATTCAATAAAAATATAATTTATCCTTTTTATTCTTTATGGTATCAGGAAAACACATGAATTTTAATGGTAAAATCATGCCAATACAAAGGCATGAACTTGTTCTTAATTTTCCAGTAAAGGCGGTGTTTGTTTCCAAAAACAAGTCATTTTTTCAAAAGCATGGGCCAACTGGAGGACTCCAAGGTCATCGTGATGTCTGCCGACGATTTGTAGGCCTACGGGTAACCCATCTGGAGTAAACCCGGCTGGAACTGAAATGGCCGGGAGTCCTAGTATGGAAATTGCCCAACAAGATTGCATCCAGTCAATATAACTTTTCATCTGGATTCCATTAATCTCTTTAACGTATGGTTCGTCAACGTTAAAAGGGGGTACTTGATTAACGGGGCAAATAAGAAACTCATGAGTCTCCATAAATGTCCTGACGCGGTGATAGATTTCAGTTCTTTTGAGTTCAGCGCGAGAAAGATCAGTACCTTTTAGTTTTTTGGCTGCCTCAATCTCTTGGTGTAGAGTTCCTTTAAGAAAATTTTTCTGAGGATGACTAAGTCGGGATAGAGATAATTCAAAACGCCAGGCTCTCCAGGTTTTAAAAACAATTTCTGCATCTTGAAGATCAGGTTCAGTTTCTTGAATTAAGCAGCCTAAGGATTGAAAAGTTTTTTTCTGTCCTTCAATAACTTGAGTTACTCGAGGGTCAACAGG
>CAYWYX010000083.1:0-9801 GCA_964462735.1 uncultured Acidobacteriota bacterium
TTCAAAACAAAATCGAATAGTCTACTACTTTGGGCATGGTGATGGTACTGACTTTGGCGGATCTACAGTCTTTCTTCGCAATCTCTATTCTCTTGATGCTATGAATATCGAAAATGCTATTAGAGCTACATACCATCCGAGTAAACCACCAAAACTTTGGGACAAAGGGTGGCTTAATGGCGCTCTTCTCATGGTAAACCCTGTACAGCAATTTGAAATTATCCAGGACAATCGAACAAACACCCCAGAACCCCTAATGTCCTCTGACCGCACGGTTGTATGGGATACCACTTTGGGGAATATTGCTGCCGTTCTAGGTCAAAGCTGGAATTACCCAATACCCTATGGTGTGATTGATGGACAACAACTATCTTTTCGTTATTTACGGGGTCTTAAGGGAGCTATATCAATTTGGTCAGAGGAGGTGGAGGTAAAGCGAGCTCGAATGAAAATTACACTAGCCTCAGATGCTCCTGAAAGCCAGTTATTATTCCTGGATAATCAAAGTGGATTATCAAAACAGATTCCAATAGAGTTTTGGAAAGGGGATTACACTAAAGCAACCAGTTATGAAGTTGACCTTGATCTTCAACTTGGATCTAATACTTTTGAACTAACTCCACTGCGACCTCCACTTCTGAGTGGAATAGGAAACTTTAAAGCTGATACCAATATTCTGACTGATCCAAAAGCAGATTTTAGGGGGTCGAATCTTAAAGAGGCAGTTAACCTACAAATACATTGGGAAACTCCAGAAGATGCCGGTATAAATTACGGATATGATATAAATGAAAAACCAAATTCTCGGGTTTATAAAATCGTTGAAATTATTGATAGAACTCGATTAAGAATTTATCCGGAATATCAAAATTCTGGTCCAATCGAAAATGACAATACAGCTTCTTATGCAATATTTAGACCTAATCCATGGTTTTTAGTTTTTAGGATCATTATTGAAGATATCATTGAATAGTAGATTTTACCGTCAATAATAGAAAAAATATGTAACTATGGTACAAATTAAATTGGAGTCAGTGGGTAAATGAAAACTAGAAATCCAATCTTGTCAGTCATCATCCCTTGTTATAATGAAAAGGATATTATTGCCACAACTTTAGAGACTATTTGTTGCTACCTCAATGAAAAATATCCAAAAGTTGATTATGAAATTCTCCCAATTAATGATGGTAGTAACGATAATACTGCTGTCATTATCTGTGAAGCATCCAACAAATTTCCCCAAATTATTCCAAAACTTGGTTATAACAATAATCGCGGTCGTGGGGCAGCCATTAAGTTCGGTATTACCTGTTCACGTGGCGAATATGTAATTTGCTTAGATGCAGACCTTTCCTACGATGTTAACCATATCGGAGAGATTTTGGAGTCATTCAATCTAGATCCTTTCCCTGATGTAGTAGTTGTCAGTCCCTATATGCCTAGAGGAACAGTTGTTGGAGTCCCTGTTATTCGCAGACTAGTTTCCAGAGCTGCTAATTGGCTGCTATCCGGTTCACTACCCGGTAAGTTACATACAGTAACTTGTGTGGTACGTGGTTATCGAGGAAAGCTGGTACGCCAAATACCTTTTTTTGAAAATAGCAAAGAAATTCACCTGGAAATGTTAAGTAAACTTTGTGTTCAGGGGGCTAGTGTTTTGGAAATACCTGGCAGATTACACTGGAAAAATCAAAAACAAACTCCCCGCCGTAAAACCTCACAAAAGTTTGTTTTATCTGCAAAACAACATCTTCTTTATGGTCTGCTACTTAAGCCAACGCGATTTTTTTTGGCTGTGGCTGGATTAATTATGTGTGTAGCAATTTATGAAACCATAGTCATTATATGGAGTACCTATAAAAATTTTTCTTGGAATGATACTCTTTCACATTCGCTATGGCTAGCCATGTCCGCAGCTTATAGTCAATCACCACATACTTTTGGAATTGCTGCAGTAGCTTATGTATTGGGATTCCAGTTACTTTTCTTTCTTACACTCTGTCAAGTTTTGACGATGCAACACAACGAAAATCAGAGAATGATCCTCTATTTTGGTCAACGTCAAAATCGTATGAAGAATAACATTAATAACGAGCCAGATTGTGACGATGACAAAGCCTTATAAAGTTGTTGTCTTTTCCTCTAATGATCCCTTTGCTGGAATCATGCTGAGAGGGCTACTGAAGAGTACCTCTTATACTGTTGAGAAAGTTTATTTCGAAAAAGAGTGTATGGGGGGTATGAGTAGTGTTGAAGTTTTTCGTAAAGTTATAAAATCCTCTGGCTGGCGCTATGCTCTATATCAAGGGTTTGAACTCTTATTTTATAGATTCATGACAAAAATCCTTACATTAAAAAAGAAAGCATTAATTCTTACACCATTAGATATCTGCAAGTCTTCAGAAATAGACTACGACCATATCGACATTTCAATCAATCAGGATGGTTTCCACGACAGAAATGAATGCGACATTCTTTTTTGTTTTCGATTTAGCAAGATTCTAAAAGGTCCTTTATTATCAATTCCTAAGCTTGCTTCAATTAATTTCCATGGTTCTCTTTTGCCTAAGTACAAGGGTTTGGGTTCTATTTTTCAAGCATTACACAACAAGGAATTTGAAATTGGAGGTTCCTTTCATTTAATGGTCCAAAAAATTGATGAGGGTCACATAATTACCCGATCAAAATTCCCCATTGATTATACACGTTCGGTAAGCTACCACCATCTCAAAGTCTACTATGAATCATCCTTAATGTTCGATAGATTAGCAGACAACTTGAACAATAATGTTCGTGAAGAGAATAAGGCAGAGGAAAAGCAATATTTTTCATTCCCTAAAAAATCTGATGTAAGTTCTTTTACAGGGAAATTATTAGAATTAAAGGATTTAATTACAGCTTGGAAACTATTTAGTTACTATAAAATTTAGAATTGGTTTCCCAGTGTATTTGTCTCGGTTTCAACTAGATAACTATTTTGCCCATGTCCTTCTGGATTTAATGTGAAATTATGTGTGGATTTTTAGGTGCTTTCGGTCCTCACGCGCTAAATTACAAGAAAAGAATAGAGGATTCAATTCAGACCATCCGCTACCGTGGACCAGATGGAGAAGGTCTTTATGTAAGTAGCGATGGGAATTGCGTGCTTGGCCATGTTCGTCTGGCCATCCTTGATTTAAGTGAAGCGGCAGCTCAACCCATGTGTAAACATAGTTCCGCTCTAGTTTACAATGGGGAAATCTATAATCATCAGTTTTTTCGTCCCCAACTCGAGAAGAAAGGATGGATTTTTTCTAGTTCCTCTGATACTGAAACTTTAATAGCGGGTCTTCGATTGAATGGTCATTCTATCATCAAAAACCTAAATGGAATGTTTGCTGCGGCTTGGTACGATGAACGCTCAAAAAACCTTCTAATTTTTAGAGATTGTCTTGGCATCAAACCTCTTTTTTTTGCAATTCTTTCAGATTCAACGGTTTTATTCTCATCTGAAATAAAAGCTATTTTTTGTGTCGCCAAAGATTTATCGCGAGAACTTGACGCGGATGTTTTACAGTGTTACCTAACATTTGAAAACTATCCTCAAAAATCTTCCTTATTTAAAAAGATTGAAAGCCTCCAACCTGGTGAATCCAGATTTTTTTCTTTAGAGTCCAAACCTTTCGTTCAAACTATTAAATCTTTCCATCAAAAAGATCCACTAAAACTAGATACTAATGAGCTCATTCATTTGACACGGCAAAAAATTGAAAATTCGGTAAGGCAACATTTGTTAAGTGATGTCCCAATGGGAGTTTATCTCTCGGGTGGATTAGATAGCTCTCTTGTCGCATGTATGGCAGCGCGCCATGCAGCAGGATTAACAAGCTTCACTGGTTTTTTTGACGACAAAGACAGTTACTATGATGAAAGGCCCTATAGTCGAATGGTTGCAAAGCAAATTGGCATTGAGTTTAATGAGGTCAAAATTACTGCTAACGATTTTATTAATCACTTTGATAAATTGATTGACCATTTAGGCCAACCTCGTATGGGCATGGGATCATTTTCTCAATATATGGTGGCTCGTATAGCTGGAAAAAATCGAAAAGTCTTTTTATCAGGTCATGGTGGCGATGAATTGTTTGCTGGTTATCCAATTTTTAAAGCGGCTTTATTAATTCAAAATGGATGGTTATCAGCTCGATTCTGGCAAGTGATAAGACATCTAAGTTATAACCAAATTCCTTGGGTTCTCTATATGACCTTAAAACGCATAAAAGAAAAAAAGACTCCCTTAGCACCAACATTGTTTACCAGAAGCTCTTCAACACTAGAAAATAACTTTTACAGCACTTCGACATCTCCTCTAAATGATCTTCAAGAATACTATCAGTCCATATATCTACCTGGACTTTTACTTGTTGAAGATGCTTTATCAATGGCACATTCCTTAGAAACGCGTGTACCCCTTTGGAGTTCTGATCTAATTAACTGGGCAAATCGTATTAAAATGGCAGAGAAACTTCCCAAAGGTCAACTGAAGGGATTGCTTCGAGAAGTTGCTAAAGGTATAGTCCCAAAAGCTCTTTTAAGTGCACCAAAAAGGGGCTTTCCAACGCCACTTCGAAAATGGTTTCGTAAAGAACTCTTAGAATATGTAACCGATCGATTATTACATTCATCTAGTGTACTGGATATGATTATGCCTCGTATAGAACGAGAAAAACTGATTTATTCCCATGTTAGGAGACCTCTTCCTTTCGCTTTGGATGAACGGCGGGCACACCGAATTTGGATTCTTTTGTGCATTGAATCCTGGACACGGCAATATGAAGTTGGGATTAAATATTGAAAGAAAACTCTCCTTCTTTAGACTGGTCAAGTTCTAATGCAAAACTAATAGTAATGGATATGCTCGATTGTTACTGGCAAAAAGGTGCAGATAAAATACTAAATCTTCCAGTAGCCCAAACCAATGGAATTCCATCAGAACTACCAGTAAAGTTAAGTTTAGTAGAATTGCCAGAATGGGCCTATGACTGTGGCGTAAAAGGTAAAATTATTGTCCCTTCTTTCTGGTTCAATAAATGGGAACAAGTACCTTGGTTTGACGTTATATATTGGATGGCTCATGGTTTTGCCGAACGAGTTTGGGAAAACCAAAACGGCTGCATAGATTCGTACTCTATTAAGCTTATTGGATGGGATCAACGTCTCTGGGACTACGCATGGGTAAATCGAATTGGAATTTTTTTAAGACGCTGGGCAGCCCACACCCTTGATTCTGATGAAGCTGTACTTTTTGGATCGTTGCCAAAGGCTGAATTAGTGTTGACTCATGATGTCGATGCAATTTATAAGACAATCGTTATAAGGGTTAAACAAGCTTTATTTAATCTTTTTAATGCTGTGAGGGCTCTAGTAAAAGGCCAACCAATAGAGGCATTGAGAAAATGTTTGACTGTCTTGCGTTTCCTATTTGCAGCTGACAACTACATGTGTATACCTCATCTAATGGAAATCGAAAAAAAGTATGGAGTTCGAAGTACTTTTCATTTCTATGCTGGAGAAACAGGCTGGAAACGCTCTTTAAGAGCTTTTTTAATTGACCCTAGTTATGATGTTACAAACAAAATCCTCCAGCCAGTTTATACCAATTTATTACAAGGTGGCTGGCATATTGGATTACATCCATCAGTGCTCTCATGGGATCATCCAAAAGGTATCGACCAACAAAGAAAAAATTTAGAGGAAATCATCGGTAAACCAGTTAAATCTATTCGGCAACATTGGTTGCGTTTTTCCTGGGGAAAAACCTGGAATGCCCAACTGCAAGCTGGGCTTACTTTAGACACTACTTTAGGGTTTAATGACCGAGCAGGGTTTAGAAATTCTGCTGCTTTACGTATGATAGTTGCCTCAGATAAAAATTATCCGAAAGCGTTGAAATCAATACCAATGGTTTTAATGGACTCACACCTCTATGATTATAATATTCTTTCCTCCAAAGACCGCTTAGCTGCTATGAAATGTTTATTAGATGAACTGTATAGAGTGGGTGGAGTAGGATCTATAATTTGGCATACTCAAGTATGTGGCAAAGACTATGGGTGGTTATCGGGATATGAGGATTTACTTGCCTATTGGGCAGAACTGAATTCACAGTCATGAACGCAAATAATCCTTACTTAAATCAAATTGACCGTGTACTTCCGCGCATACTGGCTCTGTATGACAAAAATCCAGTAAGCCCTACAATAGGATTGGGGGACCGTTATTATTGGTCATGGAAATTAATAGATTTTGGTAACGCTACCTTTCAGGGTGCAGCAAATGGATTAGCTCGTCTGTTGAACGCAAATCTTTTACCTGAAAAGATAGATAAAAAAGTAATAATAAAACGAATATTACATATGGTTAATGCTGTCGCCACAATTCGAGATTCTAACGGTAGTCTTGGAGAAGCATTTCCTCATGAATCATCATTCTGTGTAACTGCTCTAGTCGCATATGATTTGCTAACTACTGTTCAAACACTAGCAAATGAACTTTCTGATGCCGACCGTGAAAAAATTCTTGTCGAAATTTCCCCTCTAATTAGGTTTTTACATAACTCTGATGAGAGCCACGGCCTAATCTCGAATCATCTTGCTACAGCTGCAACAGCTCTTTATAAATACCATGCTTTAACTGGTGAAAACAGTTGTGCACGTGGAAGATTATTTCTTGACCGGATAATCAGTCATCAGTCTAGTGAGGGATGGTACATGGAATATGAAGGTGCTGATCCTGGATACCAGTCTCTTTGTACATATTATCTTGCAGATCTTCACCACTTGCGTCCTGATCTAGAGCTACAGGATTCTCTGGCTCGATCAGTTCGGTTTCTCTATCATTTTGCTCATCCTGACGGTTCATTCGGCGGTGTATATGGCAGCCGCAATACGCGACTTTATTTCCCGGGTGGTTTAGAGTTGTTACGAAATGAAATACCAGAAGCAGGTATGCTAGCTGACTACATGCGATCATCCATTAGCTCCTACAGCACAGTAACACTAGAAACAATGGATGAACCAAATTTAATTCCCATGTTTAACACTTATTGCCTAGCAGCGGTACTGTATAAACCTGAACCTACTAAAAAAGAACCTTTACCTTGTAATGATAATAATCAAAAACTTTTAAAATTCCAGAAAGCAGGAATAGTTATTTATGGTAATTCCAAGTCCTATACAGTAATTTCTACGCACAAAGGTGGAGTTTGTTACCATTTTTCAAAAGTAAAAAATAAAAACATTATTGATACTGGCATTGTTTGTAGCAATAAAAATGGAACTTTTTTCACTACTCAAGCTTTTCAAAAAGATAATGAGGTTATCATTGGTATAGATAATATTAAGATTTCAGTACCATTGGTACAGGTTAATGATTCATTACCTACTCCGAGCCGATTTGTTTTTCTCCGGTTACTAAACATAACAGTCATGCGAAGTTTAATGATAAATAATTTGGTAAAAAAAAGTTTGGTCTGGCTTTTGTTTAAACGTAAAAGAATCAGCAAGGTAATTAATCAGAGAACTATAATATTTGGAGAAGAATTCATTATTGCTGATGAGTTATTAAATAAACCCTTAAATTGGCAGAAATTAAAAATCGACATCCCATTTGTTGCAACACATATGGCCAGTCAAGGTTATTGGCAAAAACAGGATGATGTCACTTGATTCCAAGATTAAAACCCGACTTAAGTTGGCGTGAAATTGCCACTTTATTTAAAATCAATAAATTAGACGATGTTCCTGACTTTGAATGTGCATTTGCTACTCTAATGGAAAAAAAATACGCGATTTTTTTCCCATATGGACGTACAGGATTATTGTTTCTCCTTGAAGCACTTGGGATATCCGATCGAGAAATTATCTGCCCTGCCTACACTTGTGTTGTTGTTCCCCATGCTATTGCTATTAGCAGAAATGAACCTATTTTTGTTGATAGCAATCCAGAGGACTTCAATATGAGCTGGGATCAAGTTGAGTCTGTAACAAGTAGTAATACAGCTGCAGTAATTGCTACTTCCCTCTTTGGTTATCCCGTTGACCTTGATGCCCTCAAGAAGTACATGAAAAAAAATCCCAACATAATTATTATTCAGGACTGTGCCCATAGTTATGCTGCATCTTGGAAAGGTGAGCAGGTACAAAAAGTAGGACACGCAGCGTTTTACGGAAGCAACATTAGTAAAATCATTACATCTATTTTTGGAGGCATGGTTACGACTGATGATTCAATTCTAGCAGACCGACTACGTTATCTTAGAGAGAAACGACTCACTAAATCATCCATCAAAAACGATATTAAAATGAGATTATATCTTTTAGGAGCTTGGTTAACCTTCCAAGATTCAATGTATGGATTTACAAATAAGTTAGAACATTTGGGATTTCTAGATCATTTTATCCAATACTATGATGAGAATAAAATTGATATGCCAGCAGATTTTTTGGCAGACACTACCCCTACTCAAGGAAGAATTGGGACTATTCAGTGCAAGCGTTATTCAAAAATTTTGATTGGTCGAAAAAAAATTGCTAACTACTACAATCAAGAATTAAAAGATTTAGGAGACTTAATCCTCCCTTCACTGATTGAAGGTACAACATATTCACACTATGTTATTCAGACCAAACACAGGGAAGCTCTTATGAACCACGCCCTTAAGCAAGGTGTTCAACTTGGTCAATTGATAGAATATTGTATTCCCAATATGCCCTCTTACCAAAGGCGTACTGGCAATAGAATGACCTATCCTGTAGCATCTCGTTTATCACGACAAACTGTAAACCTTCCAATTTCCTTGTCTGGTTCGACTAAAAAAGCTTCGAAGGTAGTCTCAACATTGCTTGCCTTTCCATTTAACTAAAATATTTGCTGATATCTCTCCTTCTTATAATTAATTAAATACTCAGGATCTAGTACATCAGAGCAAGTAAGATTCGAATGGACTAATGTAGATCTAAAGCATGGGAAGATCCTCATGAGGAATTCCAAGGTAGCCAAAGATGCTTATGTCTGGATACAAAAAAAGTCGCGGAATTATTAAAGAATCTTCCGTATAAAAGAAATAATTCAAAGGTATTCTGCGACTTCCCTTCTAAGTACTGGAAGTGTAAACTATGGATTAAATGGATAGCAAAAGCTAAGGTGGAAAATTCCCTTTGGTATGACCTAAGACATACCTTTGCCAGCTGGATAAGGATGGTTAGTGTAGAATGGTTAATTGATCGGATATTCAAATCTGGACCAAACAGACAGATAGATCTATATATCCGACAAGCATATAAAAGATTCAGTTAATAAGTTGGCTAAACGGGTACAATCAGCTAGACCATTGATTACAAGAGTTATTGAAGATTAGCCCAATTTCTTTAAGTTGTTGATTCTATTATGTGGGCCTGTAGCTCAGCCGGATAGAGCAACGGTTTCCTAAACCGGAAACCTTGCTCTTTGCAGGCTCACTCCTCCACAAGCACACAACTGCATAGATGCCCACTAGTCAAGGACTCACAGAGACTTTCCTGCTCTTATGGTCTGCAAGAAACAGCATGGAGTGGTGTAGATCTACAATTCCAACTGACACCAGAAGTTTTTGTCTTAGGGTGGGTGGCATCCCTTTTTTGCGTAGCTGTCTCTTTATATACCCCCCCCCAGCAAATATAGCTCTACTTTTTGAAAAGGTGGTCAAGCCCTCAAAATATATTTTTTATTTTTTTTTAATCAAAGGTATTGGGTCTTCTGGGTAGAGCCAATTGTAGATCCTGA
>CAYWYX010000084.1:0-9656 GCA_964462735.1 uncultured Acidobacteriota bacterium
CTTAAAGTTTACAACAGAGGAAAAAATATTTTTTTATTTTTTTTCAATCAAAGGTATTGGGTTTTCTGGGTAGGGTCAATTGTAGAATCTGATCCTTCGATTCATTGCCAATCTAAAAACTGCTGTGTATGGGTAGCCCCAGTTAAATCCCAATTGAAATATAACTCTGGGCAACTCGATCGACTGCGATCATCATCGCTGCGGTTCGAAGATCAGGAACGCTGTCTATCTCGTTCCAGGTTGCGCTGATTGCACTGTATGCTTCGCGCATCGTGTCCTCTAATCCTGAGCGGACGAGATTGATTTCGGTGGTCCCACTAAGTACCTCATTACGATGGGCCACGGGAAAGGGCTTGCCGGTCAGGGCCTCTACACCTGCAATCAGTGCTTCAAACTGGTTCTCTAGCTGGCGTCGCTGTATTCGACCAAAGCGAATATGAGTCAGGTTCTTGATCCATTCAAAATAACTGACTGTTACCCCCCCAGCATTGGCACAGAAATCAGGAATAATAACCACGCCGCGATCTCTTAAGGTTGCATCGCCGGCCGCTGTAACCGGACCATTGGCCGCTTCGATGATTAGCGGGGTCCGAATGCGAGCGGCGTTGTCTTGGTTAATTACGCCTTCCATTGCAGCTGGAATCAGGATATCGGCTTCTGCCTCTAGCATCTCGATGCCACTTTCGGTAAAGCCGGGATAGTCTTCAATACCACCTGTTTCGGTCATGTGTTCGTGCAATGCGGCGATATCTACACCGCTGGAGTCCACGATCGCACCCTCTTTTTCCAATATATGGGTGATGCGGCAACCGTCGTGTTGACTTAGGAAAAGGGCAGCATGGTAGCCGACATTTCCGAGTCCTTGAACAATCACTCGTTTGCCGTCAAGTCCTGAGGAGAGGCCGGTTTTCTTTACGTCACGCTCCTGACGAAAAAACTCTTGCAGCGTGTATTGCACTCCACGCCCAGTTGCCTCAGTCCGGCCCGCGATGCCACCCTTGCCCAGCGGCTTGCCAGTGACACAAGCCCAGGCGTTCAAATCAGTGGGGTTGAGTTTCTTGTATTCATCCGCCATCCAGGCCATTTCACGCTCACCTGTACCCATATCGGGGGCGGGCACGTTCTGCGACGGGCTGATCAAGCCACGTTTCGCTAACTCCTGGGTGAAGCGACGGGTGATTTGTTCTAGTTCCTGTGGTTCCCATTCCCTTGGATCAATGGTCAGCGCGCCCTTTGCCCCACCAAAAGGAATTTCCATCAGCGCGCATTTGTAGGTCATCAGAGCAGCCAGGGCTTCCACCTCGTCCTGATCGGCGTAGGGTGCATAGCGAATGCCTCCCTTGACGGGCTCAAAATGCTCGGAATGGACGCAGCGGTACCCAGTGAAGATTTGAAGGCCGTCCCGAAGTCTCACCCCAAAGCGCACAACGTAAGTCGAGTTCGCAATCTTGATTTTTTCAACCAGATCGCTTGAAAGACCAAGCAATGTTGCTGCCCGGTCAAAATTAGATTCCATCGATTGAAGAAAAGATTCACTCCTCATATTTATCCTCACCTAACGAGTTTAATGCAGTTTAACTTCAACAATATCACTATATTTTTTTGAGCCGTACAGAAATATAACCTTCGACCAATAAATTATGAGTTCCCGCACTTTCGCAAGTAGATTTCGACTACAAGACCCAAGCACTGGGAACAATATCTAAAGGAGGCGGGGATTGAGGATTTTAGGTTTCACGATCTACGTCATACCTGCGCCTCGCCGAGCGTACTGGTAACCTTTATGGATTCAAAAAAATAATGGGTCACGCTACACTCGAAATGACGGAACGATACGCTCACCTGTGCCACGACCACCTTCGGAAATTAGTGGGGGTTTTAGATACCGAACTGACTCCACAACTGACCCCAATTGAAAAATAGCAAAAAGTCGTAGGCGGGTAAACCACGCTAAGTCCTTATTAATGAATAGTAAAAGAAGTGAGCCGCCGGGGAATCGAACCCCGAACCTACTGATTAAGAGTCAGTTGCTCTGCCAGTTGAGCTAGCGGCCCATTATGGGTTATCACTGGAATAAGACGGTGGGAGATTAGCATGCAGGGGCTCTATTGTAAAGGGTTGGCCTAAGAGCTTTTGTGTTCACTTTTCTTATGAGGTTTCTATATTTTTTAGATCATCACTGTTAACTATTTCAGGTGATAGTTCAATTTGCACTGAGTTTTTCTAGGTTGAATAAGTAGCGTGGATATTCTATAGAAAACCCTTTTTATTAGTTTTTTAAAAATTTTTATTTTTCTAATTATTTTTGACACAATTTTACTGTTAGCGAGGCATACTAAATTGAGGCTTGATAAAGAATTATTCGGATTTCCCTTTTTGATTGAGAGAACAATGCTGCGAGAAGAGGGGGTGGGTTCTAAACCCACCCCCTCTTTTGATTTGAAATGCTTTTTTAGATGCACTAAGCTTTCAGTACTTAGAGTTACCTCAACCTATTCTGTATTAGTTTCTTTAACAATGTATCCTGGCTAGAAGTTTTCTTGTTAAGATCTGGTTTTTCTGATCAGTTTTAATTCCTTTAACTCATTTTTGGATTGAGTGGAGTAAAAATGAAGATTATTGATATCAAAACCTACGTAGTAAAACCAAAATTTCCAGAAAAGTCGGGTGCGTTTGAAGGAGAATGGACCTTCGTTCAAGTCAATACGGATGAAGGGATTACTGGTTGGGGGGAGGCAAGTAATTCACCAGGAGGAGGGAGCTTTTTATCCGCTAAAACAATTGGAATTCTTCGAGAGTCATTACTGGGTAAAGACCCTTTTGAAATTGAAAGTATATGGCAACAAAACTATCGTCGTTATACCTATTTGGGGGCCCGGGGTCTTCCTACAGTTGCTCTTAGTGGCATAGACATTGCCCTTTGGGATATTAAGGGAAAAGCTCTAGGACGTCCAATTTATGATCTACTAGGAGGAAAGATAAGAGATAGGATTCAACTTTACGCGAATGGGTGGTTTTTTGGATGTCAAACTCCAGATCATTACGCTAATGCTGCTAAGATAGCTGTTGATGCAGGCCATTTAGCTCTCAAGCTTGATCCTTTTCTTGAAATGCAACCCTACCATACCCATTATGTATCAGGTCAAATATCTGCAGATGGAGAAGAACTCGGTTGCAATATTGTGCGAGCTATTCGTGAAACTGTAGGTAATAAAATTGAAATTTTGATTGATGCCCACGGTCATTACAATGTTCCAACTGCAATTCGATTAGCTAATCGTTTATATGATGAATCAGGGATTACATGGTTCGAAGAGCCAGTTCCACCAGAAAGTGTTGATGCTTTGCGAGCCGTAAGAGAACATGTTCAGCCTTCTATTTGTGTGGGAGAAAGACTTTTCACACGTTTTGACTTTTTACCTATTTTAGAGCAAAGGTTGGCAGATTATCTTATGCCAGATGTTCTCTGGACTGGTGGAATCACCGAACTAAAAAAAATTTCAACCCTAGCTGAGACTTATTATGTTCCAATGAGTCCCCATAACGCTATGGGTCCCATACAGATTGTGGCTAGCGCGCATGTAATGATGAGTACTCCCAACTTCTATCGTCAGGAATACAGTACTTTCTTTATTAAACCATATAATCAGTTTTTGACTGATAACATTGAATTTAAAAATGGAGAACTCATTCTAAATGGCAAATCGGGATTGGGTGTAGAAATTGATCTTGGGGCAATACAAACTTAGCATTATTCTAAATAAACTAGAGAAGTGTCTGTTTTAAATCTTTCTAAGATTTTCTAGAGAAAATTTTAAAAACAATCATTCTTTTGGCTGAAGGGCATCAAACAGATGCCCTTCAGCTTCGCTATTGCTTGTCGCAAGCTCTTGTACTAAACTCATTTTGTTAGAGACTTGGTTTTGAAGGGTTGTCTTTATGGTGAGTGTAGCTCAGTTGGTAGAGCACTGGATTGTGGCTCCAGTGGTCGTGGGTTCGATCCCCATCACTCACCCCACTTTTTTAATAGTAACTTTTTTTAAATCAAATAAATAGAACCCTCAGCCCTTGTCTAGAATAATCAATGGATTTTTCAACTCTTTAGCAGAAAACTTGTGATGTAAGTCTTGACAAGTTTAGATTGAGAAATAACACTGAGTTATAACCTCCCTAGTTGAGAATTATCTTGAGAGTAGTTCACTGTTCAGTTTTAATAAAGTAATGAATAGTTAGGTTATTGTTTCCTCATTTGTAAGAAGAAATAGATTTTAGTAAGTTATTAATTATCAGTTATATAAGGTAACTTGGTTTGAATATTCTCTATTGAGTATAATTTTCTGAAAGGTGTTTTAATGAATTCGATTAAGGGAAGCACTATTCTTGTAACTGGGGGGGCAGGTACTATCGGATCTCATATTGTGGACGAACTCCTAATTGAAGAACCTGATAAGATTATTGTCTTCGATAATTTTTCTGAGGGTAAAAAAGAGAACCTCGAAGTCGCTCTTTCCCAAAATAATACTGAGATCTCGATAATTACATCCGACATACGAAACCGAGAAGATCTCGATCTCATTTGTAAGGATGTTGACTATGTTTTTCATGAAGCATCTCTTCTACTTTTAGAGAGTGCAGTAAAACCCCAAAAAGCAATAGATGTTAATGTTCAAGGGACATTCAATTTATTTCAGGCATGTATAAAAAATGGAGTGAAAAAAATAGTCTGGGCGTCTTCTGCTTCAGTCTTTGGTGATCCGCTGGAGCTTCCTGTAGATGAGAGCCATCCTTTTAATAATGTCACTTTTTATGGAGCTACAAAAGTAGCTTGTGAACAATTTGCGAAAAGTTTGTACCACCAACATGGAATGAAACAAGTAGGTCTCAGGTATTATAATGTCTACGGTCCTCGTCAGGGAATCAAAGGAGCTTATGCCCAGATATTGCCTCGCTGGTTTGATCAAATTGAAAAATTAACACCAATAACCATTTATTCAGATGGTTCTCAGTCAATGGATCTTATCTTTGTGAAAGATATTGCCCGTGCGAATCTTCTAGCTCTAAAGAGTGAGGTGGACGATGATTTCTTCAATATTGGTACGGGCGTTGAAACAACAGTAAAAGAGTTAGCAGAAATAATTTTGGATGTTACCGGGTTTAATAAACCTCCTATTTTTGAACCTCATGATGTCAATCTTGTTAAACGTCGCCGATGTTCAACGGTTAAAGCGCAAAAATTGCTTGGTTTTACATCAAAGGTGGATGTTCGAGAGGGTGTTCGTAAATATGCAGAGTGGAGGACTCGAAAGGTTCCGGTGTCATCTTATTAAATTGGATTGCGCCTCTGTTTTTAATGGAGAAGCTTCTTTGGTGGTTAGAACGTTGGTAAATTCAGGGTTTGCAAATAAGCGTGGGACGATAAGAACCCTAGATTGGGAGATAATTTCTTCCTCTTTAGATGATGATAATGCGCTTGCTCTTCAGAAGAAATTAACTATGTATGCAGAACCCTCTCCACTTTTGAGTTTAGAAATCGACCGTGCATTTGGGACTAAAAAAGAAGAGGTAAATGCACTAAAACTAGCGAGAAGAAAAGGACAAGTTTTAGGAATAGTTCTTCTGAAAAACAGAGATTTTGACTCAAGACACTTTGAAAAGAAGGTAGGTTCTTTAGAGATTTTCTGCAGTCTTGGAAATAGATACTCAGAAAATCGTTTAATTAAAGATCTGCTTCTCAAAGAATTAACAGCGCAACTGGAAACTTTTGACTATCTTACTTGCCGTGTTCCAGCAGAAGATATAGCAGCGGCTAATGTTCTTGAGCATCATGGTTTTGAAATATTGTCTGGAATGCTTTCATTCCAGTTCAACTTTAGGCGTAATGATTTTCCAAAAAGAGAGACATCTAGGATTACTCCTTGTCGCCTGAATGAAGTAAGTTCTTTAGCTACAATAGCCGGTCAGGCTTTTGTTTATGATAGATTTCACCAGGATTACAAACTTACCGACAAGCATTGTGATTCCCTTCATGAGAAATGGGTGACCAACTGCTGTGTAAATGGTCTAGCCGATGTTGTGCTAGTAAGTAGACAAGATGGAGATCCATCTGGTTTTATCGCTTGTCGTTTAGCAGGAGAACTTAACAAGGTTCGATTTGGTGAAATTGTTCTGGTCTCTGTTGCCTCTAACCTGCATGGCCAAGGGATCGGTGGCAGTTTAATACAGGCTGCATTGGAATGGTTTCAGAAAAGAACGGATATTGTTTTTGTGAGAACCGAGTCAACTAATTACTCTTCAGTTAAGATGTATCTGAACGCAGGCTTTTCATTAATTGAATCAAGTCATTATTTTCGTAGGTAAGTTTATATGGAACTCTCAGTTGTCGTGCCAATCTTGAATGAACAAGAGAATCTCCTAGAACTACACGAACGTCTTTCTAAGACCTTAAATACTTTAACAGAAACTTATGAAATCATAGCAATCGATGATGGTAGTACAGATAATTCGTTTTCAATCCTCAAAGAAATCCAGCAGAAAGATCCCCATCTAAGAATCATTAAACTTCGACGAAATTTTGGTCAACATCCCGCTACTTTTGCTGGTTTTGAAAACTCAAAGGGGGAAATAGTAATTTCGATAGATGCTGATTTACAGAATGATCCGAGTGACATTCCTAAGCTCCTAAAAAAAATTAGAGAAGGATTTGATGTGGTGAGTGGAAAACGGTTGGATCGCACTGATTCCTTTTTTCGTCGTAAAATTCCTTCAATGCTGATTAATCGCTTTGTTTCCGTAAGAACAGGCCTCGTTCAAACTGATACGGGTTGCTTCTTAAAGGCTTATACAAACAAGGCAGCTAAAGAAATCGCAGAATATACAGAACCAGGGGGATTTTTCACGGCTTCAATTGGTTTATTAGGACTCAAATACGCTGAAGTAGAAGTCTTTCATGGGAGTCGACAGTCAGGAAAATCTCGCTATGATTTTTTTGTTCAATTAAATCAGTTTATGAGTCTATTTACAGGCTATGCTCGTCGTCCTTTTCAAGTAATCGAGGTTATAGGCGTTTTAACGGCATTATTAAGTATAGTCACTCTTGGGGGTAGTCTTGTATTAAATAAATTAACAATTACTAGCCTTTTGCTTACTCTAATTATGGGGATTGCTGGCCTTATACTAGGTTGTTTGGGGATTATTGGAGAATATATTATTAGAATTTATCATAGCAATATGGACAAGCCTCGTTATTTAATTGAAAATATTTATGAACCCTAAACCTTGTAAAGAGAAAAAATCTTTTGGGTAAAATGAAGGCCTTCATTCTAGCAGCTGGAAAAGGTAGTCGCCTCAAACCACTTACAGATCATAAACCTAAGTGCCTATTGTCTATTGGAGGCCGTCCTCTTCTTCAATACTGGCTAGAAGCTTGTAAGTTGCATGGAATTCGAGAAGTCCTAATCAATCTTCATTATCATGCCGAAATGGTAGTGCAGTTTATCCAATCCAAAAATTGGCCTGTTAAGATTCGATTATCCTATGAACCTCAACTTCTAGGCAGTGGGGGTACACTCGTAGCTAATAAAAACTTTGTCGTAAAAGAAGATTTTTTTGGAGTTTTCTATGCGGATAATCTGACCAATGTTGATTTAACGAAAATGCGGACCCAGCATCTTCAATCAAAAACACTATTTACAATGGGTCTGTTTCATGCACCTAATCCTAAAGAATGTGGAATTGCAACCTTAGATTCAAATAATGTCGTTACAGGATTTCAAGAGAAACCAATGCAACCAAAAGGAGATTTAGCAAATGCAGGTATCTACTGGACTTCCCCTGAGATTTTTGACTATTGTTTGGATAAAATACCTTGTGATTTAGGATATGACATTCTTCCAAAGCTAATTGGAAAAATGCAGGGATATGTAATTAAGGAATATCTTTTAGATATCGGTACTCACCAAAATTTTCAAAGAGCGCAAATCAATGTGAGACGACTCCATTTTTCACCAGCATCTCTGGAGGGTTAAATGTTAATTTCACAAACTCCACTCCGAATTAGTTTTGCTGGTGGAGGGACTGATCTAGAAGATTACTACCGTTCTGAAGAAGGAACGGTTCTAAGTACAGCAATAGACAAGTACATCTTTGTTCTAGTTAAGGAACGTTACGATGATAAGATTGTTTTGAGTTGGACCATCAAAGAAATTGTCAATAATATTAGTGAAATTCAACATGATCTAATCAGAGAAGGTCTATTGTTGACTAAAGCAAATAAGGGTTTGGAAGTTATAACAACAGCTGATATCCCCTCTGAGGGATCTGGTCTTGGTTCATCAAGTGCCGTAACAGTTGGACTGCTTAATGCATTTCACACATTTCAAGGAGAATTAGTTTCTTCGGAACAATTGGCTCAGGAAGCTTGTAAGATTGAGATGGAAACGTTAAGAAAGCCAGTTGGCAAGCAGGATCAGTATATTGCTGCCTACGGAAACTTCAGACAGTTTACTTTTCATTGTGACGGGAGTGTTACAACTGAATTCATAGATATTTCAGATGAAACCAAAAGATTATTAAAAGCGCAGCTAGTGCTTTTCTATACAAATAAAACAAGGAGTGCTGCTCAAATATTGTCTGAACAAAAAAATAATATTGGGCAACGACGTGACATTTTAAAAAAAATAAAAAACCAAGTTTTTGAATTGCGTCGATATCTTGAAAATGGTGAAGTGGATGGGGTGGGCGATCTATTACATGAAGGTTGGTGCCTTAAACAAAGATTATCAAGTCAAATTACAAATTCAGAAATTGATGTAATGTACCATAAAGCTAGACAAGCCGGTGCTATTGGAGGAAAGGTTCTTGGAGCAGGTGGAGGTGGTTTTATGCTGTTGTTCTGCCCGGTTGAAAAGCAGGAAGAGCTCCGTCATGCATTAAGAATGTACAAGGAAATGCCGTTTCGTTTTGAGTCCGGCGGGAGTAAAGTGATTTTCAATATCAAACAGGATACATGGAAAATTTAAATAGGGAGTGAGTGTAGGGTGAATCAACAATTAAATAAGAACATTATGAATTTTGAGAAGTTTGCTGGATGTTTTGTTCAGGAACTACGGAATTGTTTGAATGAAGTACAAATAGACCAAGTTAAGAAAGCTGTAGAAATGATAAAAGAAGCTTACCGTCAGGATAAGCAGATATTTTTTATTGGGAACGGAGGAAGTGCGAGTACTGCTTCTCATTTTGCCACTGATTTGGCTAAAGGAGTTGCTATTGAAGGGAAGAGACGATTTCGTGCATTAAGTTTGACAGATAATGTGGCAATGATTTCAGCAATTGGCAATGACATTGGTTTTGAAGAGGTTTTTTCTGAGCAACTTAGACCCTTATTAAAGAGAGGAGATCTCGTAATTGTAATTTCGGCTTCAGGAAACTCACCGAATGTTGTCAATGCAGTTAAATTCTCTAAATCAAAAGGGGCACTTGTTTTGGGAATTGTTGGTTTTGGTGGTGGAACAGTACAGTCAATTGCTGACCGGTCTATTATTTTAAACAGCCAACATTATGGCCATGTAGAAACAGTGCATCTTTTTTTAGAACACTTAATCGTTCATTATTTTATGGAATTTTTAAAATTTGATGAAAGTTGACTTAAAAGAAAGTGC
>CAYWYX010000085.1:0-9554 GCA_964462735.1 uncultured Acidobacteriota bacterium
GGCTGAGTCAATTTTGTCTAGCGATGTTTAATCTTAGTGAGTTTCTATATGTTGATTAGAGTTTTTAATCTACATCAATGATAGTTTTTAATGCTTGATTTTGGCCTTTAGCTAGAGCTGTGATGGTCCTAGGAGTATCCTCCAATCGACAACGACCTTCAATAAAGGTTGAGAGTTGACTTTGAATTTTTGGTAGAACTGACAAAGCCAATGAAAAGTCTCTTCGATCAAAAGCGTAGGTCCCAATAAGAGAAATTTCTTTGCTAACGGTATCTTGTAGTGGAAGAGGCACTGTTTTTGCTAAATTGCCAATTAACAAGATACATCCCCCTGGCTTAACAAGGTTCAGACATAGAGCAAAAGAGTCTTCGGTACCTGCAGCATCAACTACAGTGTCGGCTTCTCCTCCAAGTAACCGACTAAGCTTCTGGGAAATAATTGAGAAGGGTTTTTGGAGATCAACATGCAAACCCTTTCCTCCCAGGGATGTTGCTCGGTTTGTTTTTTTAAAGATGGTATCTAGGACAGCTAACTTGGGAATTTTTCTAATACCAGCTGTTAAGACAGCTGCTAGACCAATAGTTCCTGCTCCTATAATCGCTACCCGTTGGGGGTTGATGTTATGTTCTTCTAGACGTCGCCAGCCATGACTGACCACAGCTACTGGTTCAGCCAATAAACCAATTTCTGGAGGCACTCCTTCTGGGATAGGTAGAGCATTTTCAGCAGGAACAGTAATAAATTCTGCCATAGCTCCCTTTTTTGCTAAATTGACTCCAATCATTTTTTTGTTAAGAAAAGAAGGATCTCCTTCTTCAGGAGTGGGAGGAACATCGGCAATAATGTTGAAGATGGCAACAGAGGTTCCAATTTGAGGTGATTGAACTAAAGCGCCGTGAGCAACAACTTTGCCTGCCACTTCGTGTCCCATTACCATACCGGGTGTTCGGCGTCCACTTTCACCAGTAAAACCATGGACATCGCTTCCACAGATTCCAACTGCTTGGATCTTGATAAGAACTTCATTGGGTTGGGGCTTGGGTTTAACGAGTTTTTCTAACCTCATGTCCCAAGGAGCATTATAAACAATTGCTTTCATAAATTCTGACATGACTCGTTCCTGTTGATTATTTAGATTCAGTTGAAGAAAAGTTAATAGTTTAACGGCCCAGCCACAGCTTCTTCAATAATTTTATCTAATTGAAAAAAATAGAGGGCATCTTTATTGAATGAAACATAATCTGGGATCTTAATTATAACCATATCATTAGAGCATAGTGGGGTATCAAGCTAGTTGAAGCTAAACTGGTAAGAGTGAGAAATGGAATTGTTAAACAGAGTGAGGAAAAAACTCTTGCCAACTGCTTGTTAAATCCTAAAGAATTACTACTTCATGCTGACATATCGAATACAATGAGGTATGCTCAGCTGTCGTGCACCTGTGTTAAAAAGGAACTCTTATTTTGGGTTTAATTAACAGTGACATATGATTATTGTCCATAAGGTTTTCAGATTATGAAACATAATAATGTAAATAGAATTTTCTGTCTGGTTGGCCTGTTTACTTTAATTTTGCTGGGGGCAAAAAATTCTCTGGCGTCTGGTCTCTTTGAATTTAAAGCTGAGGTGATAAAAATAGAAGATTTGACACATAATGTTCGTCGGGTTGGCCTCCGTCTTAAGAACTCAAAAGGATTTACTTTTACTCCTGGTCAGTATACCTTTGTTCGGATCCCAAAATCCTTTGTCAAGAAATGGAATCAACAATACAAAACATCACACGATGAGGTTTTTAGACCTTATTCCTTTGCTTCTAGTTCTAGCCATCTTCCTTTGTTTGATTTGATCATTAAATTGGCTCGTGCCCCTAGGGGGAAGGATGTTCCTCCAGGAATTGCATCAACTTTCATACACTCTCATTTAAAAGTTGGAGATCGACTTGAATTAAGTGCCCCTACTGGTGACCTCTACTTAAAACCTGATACAGGGGAGCCTATAATCATAGTGGCTGGAGGGTCAGGAGCAGCACCATTTGTTTCTTTGTTGCAGTACTTTTTTGAGAAAGACTTTGAAAAAAATAACGAAATCTATTTCTTCTTTGGAGTTCGTAGTAAGCGAGATCTTTTTCTTCATGATCAATTCGTAGCCTGGGATCAAAGTAAGCCTAAATTTCATTACATTCCCGGTTTATCTCGGCCCCAACCACAAGATAACTGGAAAGGGGAAACGGGTTATATCCAGTTAGCTCTTGATAAACATCTTAAAGGTCCTAGCGGTGCCCATGCTTATTTGGCAGGTCCTCCAATTATGATTCGAGAAGTTGAAAAAGTGCTTCGGAGAAAAGGAATTACAAAAAATAGAACCCATTACGACGAGATTGAAGCAAGATAAGTTCAGTCACCTTCCCTTTTCTGCAAACAACAAAGTTTTTAAAGTAAGGTGGAGATAGTCTGTGTCCCCGTTTCCTAATGTGGTGACAATGCCTTCATCAAGCTACCAGGTAGAACCCATTTCTATTTCGTGGAATCCATTAGCTCTAGCTCAGATATCTGGTTCCCAAGGTGTTTTACTCGATAGTGGAGCTGGCTATGGATTACTTAGTAAATTTTCCTTTTTTGGTTGTGAACCATTTTTGATCTGTAGCGCACGTGGAACAAGTCTAGACATTGTTCGTGGAGATCAACATCAGATTTTTGAAGGAAATCCGATTAAAGCTCTAACCAAATTGCTGGAGGAAGAATATATAAAAAATCAGCAACCCGTAATCAACCCAGCTTGTAACCTGCCTTTTCAGACTGGTGCTGCAATGGGATTCCTTTCTTATGAATTAAATCGATTCATTGAGTCTTTTCCCCGCCGGTCCAAAGAAGATCTAGGAATGCCAGATCTTTATTTTTGCTTTTTTGATGCTCTATTGGCTCATGATCACAACAGTGGTCAAACTTGGGCCATTTTCAAAAATGAACGTGATTCTAAGAAAAGGCTACAGGTTACTTTAGATAAAGTTCAGAAAAACAATCAAATAGTTTTTCCTCCTATACAGCCACAGGTCCCTTCCGACCTGAGTAATATATCATGGGAAAGCACCTTCAATTTTGATAATTATTCTGATGCAGTTAAGCAGGCTCAGGCTAAAATCAGTGCTGGGGAGATTTATCAAGTTAATCTGTCACAATGTTTGTGGACTAGTTGTCAGAGACCCGCATATGAGGTTTATCAGAGATTTCGTTCCAGTGGCCCATCTCCCTTTGCAGCATATATTGAAGGGGAGGATTGGGCAGTCTTAAGTCTTTCACCAGAACGATTTCTTCGCTACTGGCCTAAAGATAGAACAATCGAAACTCGTCCTATCAAAGGTACTCGGCCAAGGGGAGTTACTGAAGAAGAAGAAAGAAAATTACAACAAGAGCTTTTTCATAGTTCCAAAGATGCAGCTGAACATATCATGATTGTCGATTTAGAGAGAAATGACATTGGCCGAATAGCTGATTATGGAACAGTATGTGTCAGTAACTTACGTTGTTTAGAATCTTTTCCAACCGTTCACCACCTTACATCAACTATAGTAGGAAAATTAAAAGCTAATCAAACTCTTACAGGACTTTTGTCAGCTACCTTTCCTGGAGGTTCTATTACTGGTGCACCCAAGGTTCGTGCCATGCAGATTATCGATCAACTTGAACCCAATTTACGTGGTGTTTATAGTGGAAGTATTGGTTACCTAGCTTTTGATAGAAGTATCGATCTTAACATTGCAATTCGTACTTTGATTCTTAAAGGTGGTTGGGCAACCTATTCAGCAGGGGGTGCTATTGTTGCTGATTCTAAAATAGAGGATGAGTACGTAGAAACCTTCCATAAGGCCTCTCCCTTTTTAAAAACCTTTGGTCTCAAGTACCCTCCAGAGTTTGTAGATACTACTAATTAGTTGAAATGTAGCAAGTCATTTTGTACAAAAGAATGTTTAGTTAGTGAGATTAGAAAATAACAGGCAAAGCATACTTCTAATAACAGGATAAATATTGTTATGAAGGAGGTATTGTTGCCACTGACTGTTCTTTTCCCTTAATATAGATGACATGGTCAAATTTGAAGAAGTCTTAGCTAAAGTTAAACAGTTTCATCCTAATGATGATCTGGAGGTTCTAAAAAAAGCCTACCGTTTTTCAGCTGACCAGCATAAGGGACAGCATCGGGAGTCTGGTGAACCTTTTCTTAACCATCCAGTTGCGGTTGCTAATATTTTGGCAGATATGAGACTAGATTCTAGCTGTGTTAGTGTCGGTCTATTACACGATGTTGTAGAAGATACTGTTATTCCTTTAAAAGAAATCGAACAACATTTTGGAAAAGATATTGCTTATGTTATCAACGGTTTAACTAAGATTAGAAAATTAAAAATTGACTCCAAAGAAGCGGAACAGGCTGAAAACTTTCGCAGGATGTTTTTGGCAATGGTTGATGATATTAGAGTAGTCCTTGTTAAGCTAGCAGATAGACTTCATAACATGAGAACCTTAAAGTTCCTTTCTCCTGAAAGGCGAAAGAGGATTGCTCAAGAAACGTTAGATATTTATGCTCCAATAGCTCATAGATTGGGAATGGGTAAAATACGAGGCGAACTCGAGGATCTTGCCTTTATAACATTGAATCCTGAATCTTATTTTCAGATTGAAAAAGAAGTTAAAGAAAAACGGAAAATCAGAAAAAAATTATTAAATGATACAAAAGAGAAATTAATTAAGAAGTGTAAAGAACACAAACTTTCTTGTACGGTGGAATCTAGAATTAAAAGAACTTATAGCATTTATCAGAAGGTTAAAAAGCAGAAAATTCCGGTTGATCAGGTATATGATCTCTTAGCTATTAGAATCATTACTGATTCGGTTAATGATTGTTATGTAGTACTAGGTATCATTCATAATTTGTGGCAACCTGTTCCAGGGAGGATTAAGGATTATATTGCTCTGCCCAGGCCTAATATGTATCAATCAATTCACACCTCTGTGATTGAAAAAAGAGGGCAACCTTTTGAGGTTCAGATTAGAACCAATGAAATGCATCATGTTGCTGAAGAAGGGATTGCAGCCCATTGGAAGTATAAGTTAGGACAAAAAACAGACAAAAATGAGGATCAGCGATTTCTTTGGTTACGTCATCTGGTTGAGTGGCACCAAGAGGTAAATGATCCTAGTGATTTTCTCAGAGCCCTCAAGGTAGATCTTTATCCTGAAGAAGTTTATACCTTTTCTCCTAAAGGGAAAGTTGTTGCTCTACCACGGCAGGCGACACCAGTAGATTTTGCCTATGCAATTCATAGTGAAGTAGGTGATAGTTGTGTTGGGTCAAAAGTAAACGGACGAATTGTTTCTTTGAAATCTCAATTAAAAAATGGAGACATTGTTGAAATTCAGACTCAAAGAGGACATTTTCCTAATAGGGATTGGCTATCTTTTGTAAAAACTTACAGAGCACGAAATAGAATTAAACATTACCTCAACGTTAATCAGAAGAAAAAAGCTATTGAGTTAGGTCGCAGAATTCTGGAAAAAGAGGCTCGGCGATATAAAATTAATATAAAAAAACATATAGAAGATGGTTCTCTGTTAAACGTTGCCCAGGAATATCATTGTGCAAAGATGGAAGATTTGTATGTTGCTTTGGGTTTTGGAAGAGTGTTTGGGCGAACTTTATTAAGTAAATTTTTTTCACCCCAAGAGTTGAAGGATCGGTTTCCCGAAAAGACAAGTTTTCTAACTTCAACGGTGAGAAAAGTCTTAAGACGTCCCCTCCAAGATACGTTAAAAGTCAAGAATATTGATGACATATTAGTGTCTCGGGCTAAATGTTGTAATCCTATTAAGGGTGAGGAAATTGTGGGGTATATTACTCGAGGTAAAGGAGTTGCAGTTCATGCTACCCGTTGTACCAATGTGGGCAATCTTTTATACAATGCTGATCGAAAGGTTGATGTTCTTTGGACTGGAATAAATAAAGGGCTGTATGGGGTTAAACTTTCCATTTCAGTAGATGACCGACAGGGAATGTTAGCCGAAATTACTTCTCAAATTTCAGAGATCAAGACAAACATTAAAGATATTGAGGCACAGAGTTTTGAAGATAATCGTGGCTTGATTAATGTTACTATTGAAGTTAATGATATTAAGCATTTGGAGAAAACTATTAAATCAATCGAGATGATTAAGAACGTTAATGAAATTGTGTGGCAGTGATTTTATAGTACTCCTTTAAAAATTTAACTGTTTATAGGGTAATGATGAAAAATATTATTCAAACTGTTAATGCACCTAAAGCGATTGGGCCTTACTCTCAGGGGGTGAGGGTAAGAGCAAGAGATTTTGTTTTTCTATCTGGACAAATTCCCTTAGACCCTAAGACCGGCGAGATTATAAATGGCGACATTGAGTTACAAACTAAACAAGTACTCAAAAACTTAGAAGGGGTACTAACTGCAGCAGGACTTTCTTGGGAAAATGTTGTCAAGACTACAATATATGTTACCGACATGGGGGGGGTCCCAAGGGTAAACGATGTTTATCAGAAGTTTTTTAGTGAAGAACCACCTGCAAGAGCAACAGTTGGAGTGAACTCTTTACCAAAAGGGGCTTTAATAGAGATAGAGGCTGTAGCAGCTGTTGAATAGATAGGCTGAGGTAATTAATTGCCAGAATTAGTATTATTTAGTGATACGTCCAGATCGAATACAACTTGTACACACTCTTTCCCTTTTGTGTGCACCGTTAACCAAAATACGCACACGATGTAAATTTGGATTCCATCGTCTTTTTGTGATGTTATTAGCGTGGCTGACATTATTTCCGAACATCGGAGCTTTTCCACATATTTGACATCGAGCAGCCATTGTTGCTCCTCCTGCTAGTAAGCTTAAAGACTTGAAAGGTTAGCAAAAGATTCTTAGTTCGTCAAACGGACATAAATTAAAATAAAACGATCTAATCAAAATCCAAACGCAGAATGAAACTTCTTTGGTTATTATAGGTTTTCTTTTGGTTTCAATTAAAACTGGATAGCAGTCTGGAGCTTTTTTTGACACTAATACTAGGAATTGAATCGTCTTGTGATGAAACAGCAGCAGCTATTCTTGAAGACGGTAAAAAGATTTTGTCAAATGTAGTTGCCTCTCAAGTAGATGTTCATAAAAAGTATGGTGGTGTTGTCCCTGAGCTCGCTTCAAGACATCACTTGGAAAACATTGTGCCAGTTGTAAGAGGTGCCTTTGCAGAGGCTAGAGTTTCTCCTTATCAGCTGGAGGGAATTGCAGTCACTCAGGGTCCTGGACTAGTAGGATCCCTACTAGTCGGTATTAACTATGCAAAAGCTCTATCCTTTGGATTAGGTATTCCTTTAATAGCCGTTAATCACATCGAAGGACATATTTTTTCAGCTCCGTTAACACTCTGGGGAGAAGAATCCCAAAAAAAGGAAGCAATTACTGACTGGAATACCCTATTACCTTGTCTTTCCTTAGTAGTTTCTGGGGGACATACCAGTTTATTTTGGATTAAAAGTTGGGGGGCCAATAGCCAAGGAAAAGAATGTTATGAGTTGCTTGGTCGAACACGAGACGATGCTGCAGGGGAGGCTTTTGACAAGGTCGCTAAGCTTCTTGGTTTTGGTTATCCTGGAGGAGCTCTTATTGAACGCCTTGCCAAACAAGGAGATCCCAATTCGGTAGGTTTACCAATACCCCGTATCAGTGGTTCCCAATTCGATTTTAGTTTTTCTGGAATAAAAACTGCCGTACTGCGTTACACGCAAGCTTTTCTTCAGAATGAGCTATCAGTTAAGTATTTTCAGAATGTAAATAATTTGGCAGATGAGAAAATCCCTCAATCAATTTGTAACTTGGCAGCTAGCTTTCAGAGCACTGTAATTAGAATTCTGAATGAAAAGCTCTTAGTAGCCAGTGAAATCTATCGACCCCGTTCTATAATGCTTTCAGGGGGTGTTGCTTGTAATAGAGCTCTTTGCAGTGAAATAACGAAAAGTTTTCTAAAGAAGAAGCTGCCAGTTTATTTTCCCACACCGATTCTTTCTACCGATAACGCAGCAATGATTGCTGCTGCTGCTTACCCTAAATTTTTGAGAAACAATTTTTCTGATTTGTCTTTAAATGCTAATGTCCGTTTGAAATTGGATAATTGCTGTTGAAATTTCATAATTTTTTCATTAGATTCGGGATATGTCTGCTTATCTGAAATGTATTGAAGAAAACTGTAAAAAAAGTATTTCCAGCATGTCAAAGGGATATGTGTGTCCAAGTTGTGAGGGTCTTTTAGATGTGGCATACCACTTTGAAATATCTGATCCAGAAAAGACTAAACAAATTTTTCATCAAAGGCGGAGTTCAAATAACCTTTTGGATTTAAGTGGAGTTTGGCGTTATCGGGAACTTCTTCCTTTTTGCACAGATTTTTCCAAAGTAGTTTCTATTCAAGAAGGTAATACCCCTATCTATGAGGCCCCTCGCTGTGCGGAATATGTTGGATTAAAGAAACTTCATTTAAAACATCAGGGATTAAACCCTACAGGATCCTTTAAGGATAATGGTATGACTACTGGAGTTACGCAGGCAAACCTTGTCGGTTCTAAAATTGTGGCTTGTGCTAGCACTGGTAATACATCAGCTTCTATGGCTGCTTATGCTGCTAGGGCAGGAATGCGGGCAGTGATCTTTATACCTGATCAACAGATTGGTTTTGGGAAGCTTGCACAAAGCCTAGACTACGGAGCTACTACCATACAGCTAGAGGGTAATTTTGATGAATCTATGAGACTTGTCAAAGAAATAACATTAGAAAGGGATGTTTATCTGTTGAATTCAATCAATCCTTTCAGACTTGAAGGACAGAAAACTATCATTATTGAATTGCTTTGCCAACAGGATTGGAAGGTTCCCGACCGAATTGTAGTACCTGGTGGAAATTTAGGCAATAGTAGTTCTTTTGGAAAAGCGATCAAAGAGCTATATGATCTGGGATTTATCGAGAAAATGCCTATGGTTACAATCATTCAGGCACAACAAGCTAACCCTCTCTACCAAACTTTGATTGATAGTTCTCCTCAACTCGTTAAGGTTGAAGCTCAAACTTTAGCCACGGCTATCAAAATTGGCAATCCTGTTTCTTGGAAAAAAGCAGTTAGGGCCATGGAATGGACTCGAGGTTGGTGTGATTTTGTAAGTGAACAGGAAATAGCGGATGCAAAGGCTATAATAGGTAGAGACGGAATTGGGTGTGAACCGGCTTCCGCAACAACTGTGGCTGGAATTCGGAAACTTATTCAAACTAAGGAAATAGATCCTGATGAAGATATTGTAGCTGTTTTAACTGGTAATTTGTTGAAAGATCCTGACTATACAGTTAACTATCACCAAAACTCTCTTTATCAAGAAGCTACTTACCGTAATGAATTACTAGGGAAGAAGAATAAAATTCGTTCAACATTTGCCAATGGACCCATTAAAGTACGCGCTGACAAAGAAGCAATCCTCAAGGTCTTGGGACTTTAAG
>CAYWYX010000086.1:0-9421 GCA_964462735.1 uncultured Acidobacteriota bacterium
CAATTTAAGTAGTTCATCTTTATCTGGTAACTTTAATACTTCTTCCTTGTGTGAGGGGAAAAAATAAGATTCTTTTTGAGATATGTTTAAACTAATTGGATCAACTTTAACCATTTTAGACACTATTCCCATAATTAAGCCCATTCTCTACAGACTTGTTCAGCCTGTTCAATGACAGTTAATACAGCCTCTTCTCTTTGATCAGGTGGATATCCATGTTTTCTTAAAAGTTTTTTCACTTGAACCCTCATCTTTGCACGTACTGATTCTTTTATTGTCCAATCAATACTTACTGATTGTCTGATTAGTCTTACTAAATCAACAGCAATATCTGAAAGGACTTTATCCCCCATAAGCTCTTTAACATTGCCGTGTGTTGCAAGAGCATCATAAAAAGCAACTTCGTCTTCATTCAAATTTAACGGATAACCTCTTTCTGCCAAATCTCTGATCTGTTTTGCCATTTCAATCAGCTCAAGAATTACTTGAGCTGCTTCAAGAGTCCTGTTTTGGTACTGAAGGATTGTTTTTTCAAGCATTTCACTGAATTTGCGAGACTGAACAACATTTCGCCTAGACATACTTTTAACCTCATCGTTTAGAAGCTTCCTCAAGAGTTCCATTTGGAGATTTTTATTTGGGGCCTCCTTTACAGTTTGCAGAAACTCATCACTCAATATTGAAATATCAGGTTTTTGAAGACCTGCTTCTCTGAAAATATCAATTACATCATTGGGAGCAATTGCATCAGATACAATTTGACGAATTGCCTCATCCATTCCTCCTCTAGGCCCTCCTTTTCCTCCTCCCCCAACAGTATGTTTTCTAATGTTTTTTTCAACTGACTGAAAATATCCAATGTCATCTCTCAAGTGGCGAGCCCCCTCTAGATGAATTGCAAGTGCGGTCGCTCTATTAAGGGGAGCCATAGCATCGAGGTAGCGTTTTCTTCCTTCTTGTATGCTTAAGATGTAATTTAATCCTCCGCTTAATGCGGAAAGTCTTTTTGTGGGGTCAGTCTTAAAGTAATCACTGAAATCAAATCCGTGAAACATTGCCTTTACAACATCATACTTTTCTAAAAGCACTTTTAGAGCTTCATCAACAGGCACACCTGGTGGGGTTCCTTTTCTACCACCATATGTGCCAATTGCTTGTCTGAGTTGTTCTGCAATCCCTAAATAATCAACTATAAGCCCAGCAGGTTTGTCTCTAAATACCCTATTAACCCTTGCAATAGCCTGCATTAAACTATGTCCACGCATTGGTTTGTCCAAATAGAGAGTATGAGCACACGGAACATCAAAGCCTGTGAGCCACATATCTCTGACTATCACAAATCGAAGAGGGTCATTTGGATCTTTGAATCTTTTTTCGATTTGTTTTTGACGGTCTTTGCTTCTCAAATGAGGTTGATAATTCAAAGGGTCACTAGCTGCTCCTGTCATGACAATTTTGACTGATCCTTCTTCATCTTTTTCAGAATGCCAAGCAGGACGTAAAGAAATAATCTGATCATAAAGGCCGATACAAATCCTCCTTGACATCGTTACAATCATTGCTTTTCCGTCTAGGATCTCTAATCTCCTGTCCCAATGATCTAGGATGTCTTGAGCAACTAGATTAAGCCTTTTTTCGGTCCCGACCATTGCCTCAAGTTTTGACCACTTAGCCTTAAGTTTTTGCTTATCTTCCTCATCTTCCCCTTCTGTCACTTCTTCCACTCGATCATCTACCACAGGCTTTTCTTCTTCAGGAAGCTCAATTTTGGCGAGTCTTGGTTCATAGAAGAGTGGGACAGTGGCTTTATCCTCAACAGACTGACTGATAGTGTAGGTGTCTATATAATCACCAAAAACAGCAGGAGTGTTTTTATCATCATTTTCTATAGGAGTCCCTGTAAAACCTATGAATGATGCGTTAGGCAGACCGTCTCTTAAATTTCTAGCGAAACCTTCTATGAACTCGTACTGACTTCTATGTGCTTCATCAGCAATGACAATGATGTTGTGACGATCTGAGAGCAGTGGATAATCCTCCCCTTTAGGAACGCTAAATTTTTGAATCGTTGAAAAAACAACTCCTCCACCTGATACTTGTAAAAGCTCTTTTAAGTGATCTCTACTTGTAGCCTGTGAAGGGGGTGAAATCAGATCTTTTGCTGCACTGAATTGAGAGAAAAGTTGTCCGTCAAGATCATTCCTATCAGTTATAATGACCAATGTCGGATTTTTCATCTCCTTTGCTAGCCTTAATTTTGCAGCAAAGAAAGTCATGAGAATCGACTTTCCTGATCCTTGTGTGTGCCAAATCACTCCAATCCTCTTATCTCCTCCAGGACATGAAGCTCTAATTGTTTGATCAATTGCTTTGTTGACAGCATGAAACTGATGATAACCTGCAATTTTTTTAATATAGCCGTCATCGGTTTCCCAAAGTACAAAATGTCTTATGTAATCTAAGAATCTTTGTTTTTCAAAAATTCCTTTGATTACAACTTCTAGCTTTGGAGTTGCCTCTTGAGCTAATTCATTGCCGTTTACTGTTCTCCAAGGAGAGAATCTTTCAAATCCCGCAGTGAGGCTGCCTACTTTTGCATCGATTCCGTCTGATATGATCAAAAATTCATTGGTTTTAAAAAGAGAGGGTATTTGTAGCTTATAGGTTTGTAGTTGATTCCAAGCAGACTCTAGAGTTGCATCTTCATCTTCAGGATTTTTCAACTCTATAACTGCTAAAGGAAGGCCATTAACAAAAACAACTACATCAGGTCTGCGAGTGTGTTGGCCTTCCTTCACAGAGTATTGGTTGACTATGAGCCAATCATTGTTCTCAGGATTATTTAGATCAAACAGATTGGCTTTGTCACCTCTTAAACCACCTTCTGTTTGGACTTGAACAGGAATTCCTTCGATGATGATCCATTTCTGAAAGGCAAAGTTACATTCTTCAACACTTGGGTTGCTTTGTTTAACTACCTTTCTAAATACATCTTCAAGTGTTGATTCGGATAGGTCGGAGTTGATTTTGGAAAGAGCTGAACGGAAACGATCTGCAAGGATTACATCAGACCATAGTTTGCGTTCAGGAGCTTCACCGTCAGGAGCGATGTCTAAGCCATATAAATATGAGTATCCTAGTTCTTTGAACCAAGATATAGAGGCTTCTTCAACTGTTGATTCGAAGATGCTCATTGGGGCTAGAATAATTCTTTAATCAGTGGTCTAAAACACTTATCAAATGCTTCGAGTTTTTCAGCCATCCATATTTGCTGACTTACCCATTTTCCTTCTTCAAGGGGATTCTCATTTGTTTTAAAGCAAGCGATTCTTGATGCAATCTTCTCGGGTAATTCTTGCCATTCTAAATCACCAAGCATAGATGTAATGTGGTTTTGATTATCCTTGAGTTGTTTAAACCTGTTTTTAGCCTGTTCTCCATCAAGGTATAACTCTACACCTATTTTATTCTCATTAGTATTAATTGTGGCTGAAAGAGAAAAACCTGTTCTACCAACACCAATATTCATCCAATGTTGAGGTAATGCTTTTGTGGGTTTTACTGATCCATTTCTTTCTTTCATAAAGTTATTAAATTGAACCCAATAATTAAGTTGTTTTTGTTTTGTTTCAGTGAGTCTAATCGGACCAATAATAACATTTTTGCTCCAATCATTGGGTTTAGAAATAATGTTAAATTTCGGTGCAGGAAGGGAGTCATCAACTTTCCATAGTTCAATTTCTAATCCAAAAAACCTTAGACTATCCTTGGATATTTCATTAAGCCAATCCAATGCTGCTCTATGTTGATCTGTAAATCTTGCTGCAATCCATACAATCGTAACTGCATGAAGACCTGCAGCATAAGTCATGAGTTGCCCCAAATGAGTGTGGTCCGTCTTTTCTATTTGATTTTCAATTAAAACCCACTGATTATTTCCTGTATCTTTACAGAGAATATCAGCTCTAAATGGCCCTACATTCTTTTCCTGTTCTTCAAGTTCTAAATCTATACCTATAGCATCACCTAGTAGAGACAGATTTTGCTCTTCACAAAGCCAAGGTGTGAAGTCTGTAGCTTCCTTTTTCCAATATTTTTTTAGATCTCGAATATGTTCTAAACGGCCTAAATTTTTATCAGTCATAAGACCTCTTCTACAAGTTTTTCTGCTTCAGGCACTCTGAGTTCTCCTGAGATAAGTTTAGGGAGAAGGGTGTCGCGTAGGTTGGTGAGAGATTGATTCTTCTTGGCGTTGTTAGATATTTTTTCATCTAATGAATTCACAATATTGTTAAATACTGTTTCATGTTCATTGTTAGTGATTATAAAAGGAATACTCTCCATATCCTTCTTATTTACTGCGTTGAATATCGTGCCAGAACCGATTGAGTCCTCCTTTTGAAAGACATGCTTTAGGAAATATATAAGAAAACCCTGTAAGTCTTTTTTATGCCTCAATGCTGACAAGCCACGACCAATAATCATGTGACAGTCTGAGATGTTTATTCTCCCTACAGGAGCCCTTACTGAGAAAAGAATATCCCCTTCTTCGGCATAGCGGTTACCTCCAGTTGAATATTGCTCATGCTTAGGGAATCTTTCTCCATAGTTTGTTACACCTTGGTGAAATGGGAACCCATTACCGTCATTGTTGTAATGCTTAGATGGAGGAGATTGCCCCATAGTAATATTGACTTTATCAGCAATTTTATTTGATTCCCAACCCTTTGGAATCCAGCCCATTTCTTCGGTAAGTTTAAATGTGGATGGGAATTGCTTTGCTACTTCACGATTGGCCGTGCCGTCGGCAAGTGCTTTACGTCGGATTTCTGTAAGCTTGGTGAGTTTTTCTGGTATTGAATTTACTGCTTCTAGAGCATTGTCAATTACTGGATCAAAGTCCACAAACCAGCTCTTAAAGAGTGCTTGCGCCATTTCTTCCAGCGTTTCATTCATCCTCTGATTCAACTCAATCTTGTCATCCAATGAACCCAAGATGTGAGCAATCGCTTTTTGCTCTGTAAGTGGCGGCATATGAAGTTCTAGGTTTTTTAGATCTCCTCCAGTTATGCCTGCGACCGCAACTTGTCTCCGTATTGTATCGAGTAAGTGAAAACCAATTGGAGAAGAGTAAAGATAATAGATAAAATCAGAATTAGCCAATTTGGGGTTAGGACTTGCACGAATAATTGAAGATTCAAATGTTGTCGGTTCGTTTACTTCTCTGACAATTGAACATTTTCCTGCACCTTCCGCTGTTAGGGATCTTCTAGCGAACAATAGGTCACCTGTTTTCAGCAGCATTTTTTGGATTTCATTTTCTTTCAGCTCTACTCTTTTCATATCCACGTCTGTGAGTCGTGGGTAACGAAAGAGTTCACCCATATTTACAATTTTTACTCCTCTTCCGTGAAATTCCTTCTTTTTGTAGATTCCATTTCTGACTGGCTCCAAGAGAAGGTCTTCGAATCGGAATTTTTTCCAATCATTCTTCATAACCCAAAGCCTCTAAATTACTCCGAATTACCTCATCTAGCTTCGCAGACTCTTTCATCTGACCATAAAGCGTCTGGCTCATCTCAGTCATCTTTGTCTCAAAGGGGATTCCGTCGTCTTCAATTTCTGCCGCTCCTACATATCGACCAGGTGCAAGGAAATACTCTTGTTTTTTAATATCTTCAAGAGTAGCTGATTTACAGTAGCCTGCCTGATCCTCATACTCTTCAGAGTCTTTCCTCCACTTTTTATAAGTGCCTGCTATTTTTTCAATATGTTCAGAATCAAAAACTCTATTAACTCTTGTTTCCATCCTCCCCAGTTTTCTAGCATCGATAAATAGTGTTTCACCTGCTCTGTTTCGATGTCTCTCTGAGTTTTTGCTTTTTGTTAAGAACCAAAGACAAACGGGTATCTGAGTTGAATAAAAAAGCTGATTGGGAAGTAAAACAATGCAGTCTACTAAATCTGCTTCTATCAATTTTCGTCGGACATCTCCCTCTCCTGATGTGTTTGAAGTCAATGAGCCATTCGCCAAAACAAATCCTGCAGTCCCTGTTGGGGAGAGATGATGTACAAAGTGTTGAACCCATGCAAAGTTTGCATTTCCCTTTGGAGGAATACCATATTTCCAACGAACATCATCTTCTAATCGCTCTCCACCCCAATCTGAAATGTTAAAGGGAGGATTAGCAATTACAAAATCTGCTCTTAAATCAGGATGCAAATTTTCATGAAATGTATCAGCCTGTTTTTGTCCAAGGTTTGCTTCAATGCCTCTTATTGCAAGGTTCATTTTTGCAAGACGCCAAGTTGTGTAGTTAAGTTCCTGCCCATAGATTGTCAGTTGATCTCTTTTCCCGTTGTGAGCATCTATAAACTTTAATGATTGAACAAACATACCACCTGAACCACAGCAGGGGTCATAAACTCTTCCCTTATAGGGTTCAAGCATCTCAACTAGGACACGAACTATACTTGTTGGAGTATAAAATTCTCCTCCACCTTTACCCTCTGCACTTGCAAATCGACCTAAGAAATACTCATAGACTCTTCCTAATGTATCTTTATCTTGATGCTCTTTAGATCCTAATCCGATATCACTGATGTTGTTGATTAGGGAACCCAACATGTGATGATTAAGATTGGGAGCTGCATAGATTTTAGGAAGAACACCTCTCAGAGATTCGTTCTCGTCTTCTACTAGATCCATAGCATCATCAAGCATTTTGCCTATTGTTGTTTGCGTAGCATTTGCTTGTAAGTGAGACCACCTAGCTTCACGAGGAACCCAAAATACATGTTCTGAAGTATAGAAATCCCTATCTTCAAGGATGAATTCTAGCTCTCCCTCTCTATCCTCTTCATCTTTAATGTATTCATCACTTTCAGGATTGCTTAAGGAATCACTCATCTCTTGTTGACGCTCCTCAAAAGCATCTGAGATGTATTTTAAGAAGATAAGTCCCAAAACAACGTGCTTGTATTCGGAGGGGTCAACGTTGTTTCGTAAAGAATCTGCAGCCCTCCAAAGCTTATCCTCAAAGCCTAGACTTCCTGTTCGTTCGTTTTCTTGTGCCATTGAAATTTTTGATAAAAAATATGAATACTGATAAATATCCTTGTAATACAAAAAAATCAAGAGTTTACAGTGTTTTTAGGTTTGTCAGATATGGTGGATTCATAGAATTTCGGGTAGGGAGTATGGGGGAGATAAGGATTTTTCACTGGTGTGAAAAAAAGTATTGACAAGAAATCAAAGTATCTGTAGAATTAATATAGCTATCAAGAGAACCGGATTTACTGCATTGCACAATCCTGTGCTAACCGGTCAGCAACCTTTGAAGGCATGCCCTGAAGGTGCTTGCAGAAGCTTCGATAAGTCGAAGAACGATAGGGGTGAAAGCCAAAATGCCTAACCCTGTGTTTTTTTCCAATCAATTTTCGAAGCTCTGAAGTTTGGTTCTCAAAACGGACGCTTAAGTCCAAATCAGAGAAAGAAAATGACAGACTTATTCGACAACAAATATCAACCGGGACGAATCCTTATTCAAACTGTTGGATCAGGAGGACCGGGAAATTCTTGGGTATCTGCAATTGCTGTAACTCAGATTGAGGGAAATGTTGAGGTATGGTATTGCTCTGATCTGACTGAAGTCTATGATGAATATGAAGTAGACCACGACAAGAAATACGATGATGAAAACTTCGAGCCTTATCTATTGGGAACCATTGAAGGAGAGCTTGATGTTAGAAAACTCATTTCCTGGTTGAGTATTAATAAGCCTGAAGGCTTTAATTTCGATGAAATCAAAATAAAAGGAGTCAAAGGGCTTTGGACAGACTTAATTGAAATCAGTTTGAATGAGGAATATTCCGAAACTTTAGATCACTTACTGACTCTGAGTGATAAAGAGCTCAATTTATTTTGGAAGAAAAACGATTTTATCAAACATGATATTCATTACATCCAAAATGTCCTTGATCAAATCAATATCCTTGTTGAAGAAAAAATCTATGAAGCTGATCTTAGCGATCTGACATTTGCTGAGGTTCTAAAGCATTCAAAGGTAAAAGATCCTTTCAATTTAGGATCTCTAGAAGAAGCCCTTGATGAAATTATTGAAGAACCCCTTGAGGATGAAATCTAAGAACGAAAGGAATAAGAAAATAAGACATGATTTAGAAGTCGAAAAACTCAAACATAGGATTTACCTGCTTGAGTTGGTGATTTTGAAGCTAGCAACTCCTTTTGAAAATGAAGATCCAGTTGAGTTAGCCCGAATTGCAGTTCAATGCTACAAGATCCCCTTTCACGGATATGAGAAAGATGTAAATCAATCTCTACTAAATTAATAATCACAGAATGTTGTGAAATTAATTCAAGTGGATACCTTTCTAACAAAGACTTCAAAGTTACTCTATCAGCACTGAACCAAGAATTTTATACGATCAAAGGAGAAAAATATGTCTGAACGTGAATTAATCGGTGGGAAGTTTTACCTGATCGATAAAGAAAAATGCCTGTACAGGAAACTAAATGATGACGGGATCTTTTACAGGATCGAAGGGGGGAAAGCTTTCGTCAGGCAGAATGCCAGATCAGCAGATGATAACTCTGCTTGGGCCGGACCCCCAGTAGCTTTTACCTACCCTAATAGGAGATAAAAAATGTTGGAGCGTGAATTAATCTACGAGGAATTTTACCTGATCAATGAAGAGAAATGCCTGTATAAATCTATTGTGGATGACGGGATCTATTACAGTGGAAAAGGAAGCAAGGCTTTCGTCAGGCAGAATGCCAGATCAGCAGATGACAACTCTGCTTGGCCCGGACCCCCAGTAGCTTTTTCCCGCTCAAAATAATAAGAAAGGCTGAGCCTTCCTGAGCTTCAAGCAATGGAAGGCAAGGTCAATAGTGATAGAATATATCCTCAAAAATTTATCTTGACTGAAATAATCTCAAACACATAAAAGTTAAATATGCCTAAGTTGGTAATAATGAAATGGAAAGGTGACAATGCAATACGATCCAAAGCAATTAGACTTATTGATGAAAATGGTAGCCTCAACCCTAGGGGACAGACTTCCGGGCTTAACGAAGCAGCAAGACAACATCTTGGAAAATCAACTGGATCTGCTAATGGAAGACCACCAAGGACAGGCAGACGCGATTACCCAAGCGGAATTGGAGGGAGCATACGAGATAGCAATGCTCCACTTTCCGGTCAACGCTACAAATGGAAAAGAAGAAAAGAATCCTGAAAAAAAAGACTAGCATGGATTTTGGAAACTTGATCATTGAATATGCAAATGAATCGGGTGGCAAATATAAGAAAGAACTTATTAAGGCAGGAAAACTATTGGGCAAGGGAGATCCAATTGCATTAGTAAGGTATCTGGATTCAATGGACGTCTCATCAAG
>CAYWYX010000087.1:0-3606 GCA_964462735.1 uncultured Acidobacteriota bacterium
GTTAAAACTAAAATCAATCGAGCTACTTGGGTTTAAATCCTTTTCCAGAAAAACCCAACTAGAATTTACAGACGGGATAACCGCTATCGTTGGACCCAATGGTTGCGGAAAATCTAACCTAGCTGATGCAATTAATTGGGTACTTGGTGAGCAAAGTGCTCGCACCCTTCGGGGTGGCCGGATGACAGATGTAATATTTAACGGAACAAGCACCCTTCCACCTACAGGACTAACTGAAGTTCGCTTAACCCTTCTCGATCCATCTGGAGAGCACCTGGGTAACCTTAATTTAAAAAATAAAATCTCTGATAAATTTAAACAAAACGGTCAACACGAGGAACCCGTAAATAATGGGCATCCGAATTCACCTAAAATACACAAACCCATAG
Organism: uncultured Acidobacteriota bacterium; assembly: GCA_964462735.1. Lineage (GTDB taxonomy): Bacteria > Acidobacteriota > Terriglobia > Versatilivoradales > Versatilivoraceae > JAKUNG01. The sequence goes on from CAYWYX010000087.1 coordinate 390, forward strand.
ACTTAAATTATCTTAATAGCAATGGGTCTCAAAACCCAACATCAATAACTATTTCGCGCAGACTTTTCCGTTCAGGAGAAAGTGGCTATTTAATTAACGGCGAGAAATGTCGCCTTCGCGACATCCAAGAACTCTTCATGGGGATGGGTCTTGGTCCAGATTCCTATGCCATTATTGAACAAGGCCGCATCGGACAAATCCTTAGCTCCAAACCAAGTGATAGGAAGGCGATTTTGGAAGAGGCTGCTGGGGTATCTAAGTTCAAGACAAAAAAGAGGCTAGCTGAATCTAAGCTAGAAAGTTCACGAGTAAATCTCTCACGTGTACATGACATCCTGGAGGAAGTAACAAAGCATGTTAATTCATTAAAAAGGCAAGCCGGAAAAGCAAGAAAATTTCAAAGCCTTAAAGAAGAAATTAGCGGCCGAATGAAATTAGTCTTAGTAAGCCGTTGGATAGCAATTAATGACGAATGCAAAAAACTAAATGAGAATATAAAAGAACTTAAAGGAAAAATCACAAACCAAACAACCTCTCTTGAAAACCATCTAAAGTGGCAAAGAGAGTCTCAACAAAAAAATGACGACATTGACGCAACCCTTACGAACCTTGGAGAACAAAAATCCAATCTTCAAATTGAATCTGAAAGATCTTCTGCTCAACTTAACCGCTGTACCCAGCAATTAAATGATTTATCTGAGCGGTCCGTCAGTGCTGAAGAGGAAGCAGGGGCAATTACTCCTGAACTTGAAACCAGAAACGAGCTTGTGCACCAAAGAACAACTGTTTTAGAAAATACCCAATCTAATTTGCAGGAATTTCGAAAACAAATAATTAAAAAACGTGAACAATATGCCGAGTTTACCCCTAAAGTTGAAATGGAAGAGGCACGGAATAATGCGCACCGAAAAAAACTCCTTGAAGTAATTGAAGAATCCGTAAATCTAAAAAATTCATACCTTAATAACAAGGAATCCTTGAAGGAATTAAATCGCCAGATCATTAAAATTGAAAATACAAAGAATGTGGTGTCAGGTGAAATAAGACAACGCCAGATTAATTGTGACAAATTTTCTAATGACCTACAAAATTCAATAGAAAATAAAAAGGATTCAATCCAACTAGTAAATAATACACGCGCCAACCTAGAAAAAACCCAGGTGAAAGAAAATTTACAACAGAAAACATTAAATGAATTAAAAAAATCAATTTCTGATATTCATGTTCGACAGAAGGTCTTAAATGAATCTATTACCCGCCGCACATATGCACCGGAGCATGTCCATAAACTTCTTTCAAAAAATAATAATAACGGGTCTATGAATTTTAAACCTCTGGGAATTCTTTCTGATTTTGCCAAAGTAAAAAAGGGTTATGAAGTGCTTGTTGAAAATTACCTTCAATCAGAACTCGATTCAATTGTTGTTGAAGATTACCAAGATGCTAACTATGGGATAGAGCTCTTAACTAAAGAAGGCAAGGGGCGCTCCACTTTCTTTATCCGAAAAATTAAAGGTGCACTAGATGAAGGAAATTGGCTCAAGCGTTCATTATTTTTCTCCCGGCATTCTACTGATAAAGAAAATATATTTGGTAAAGAAATAGCTCGGCAACGCCAAGAGGTATTAGGTACACAAAGGAAGGGAGAAGTTATCACTCCCCTAGCAGACCTGATAGATTTTAAACAAAATCTAGGTTTAAAAAAAGAGCCAATCCTCAATGCAGTTCGAAATGCTTTCATTGTAGCCAACACTGGAACAGCTCAAAAATTAGCAGTAAAATATCCCCTTTTTCATTTCCTTACTTCCGAAGGAGTTCATTATCATTACTGCTTCGTTAATGGGGGAAAAGGCTCAAACCAAGGCCCACTAGCCTTGCGTCGCGAACTTGAAATTCTTTCCCAAAAAGCCCATGCTTTAAACAAGAAAATTCAAGGTACAGAAAAAGAAATTATTTCAATATTGGCTATATTGAAGAAACTAGAATGGGAAGTTGAAAAAGCGTTGGCTAAACAGCAAGATTTGGAAAAGGCCCTTTTTATTTCTGAACAGAAGCAAGAGAGCAATCAAAATGAACTCAATAAATATAAACAACAATACGACGAAATAAATCAAGAGTTGAAGAGATTAATAGACAAAAAAAAAGAGATAGAATTAAAGGTTGATCAAGCTTCAAGGCAATGGAAATCATCACAAAATTTAGAATTTGAAATTAAAGAAACTAGTAAAATTACCGAGAATAACCTTCGGAAGATACGAGTTGACGCCAGCCAGGTGCAGTCAGAATTACTTAAGATCCAATCAAATGAAAACAATCTTAGTCAACGTGTCGACTTTCTTTTAAAAGAACTAAATGAAACATCTTCTCAACATGATGATTTGAGTGGACGTCATCAAAATTTATCACTACAAATAGACAAATGGAAGAAACAGGAATTTGGAATCCTCAAAGAAGAAGCGGATGAAAAAGAAAACTTAAAAAATCTAAAATTAAGATACCAAAAAACCACAGAGGAAATAGATCAGACAGAAAATAAACAAAAAGATTTACGATCACACCTTAAAGCATACGAACCTCTTATTTCCCAACAACGATCCAAAGTTGATTCTATTCGGGAGCAATGTTCTAAATTTGAGATTCGGTTAGCTCGCCTTGAAGCAGAAGCAAGCCATCCGGAAAGTGCGTGTCTGGAAGAATTTGGCCTTCCTCCAAGTCAACTCAAGAAAAACCTCGGAGAGTACTTAGAAGGTACAAACCTAGATTTTGCAGAAGAAGAATATAGAAAAATGAAAGATAAGTTAGAAACGTTTGGATCTGTTAACATGGTGGCCCTAGAAGAACTTAAAGAAGCAGAAGAGCGACAAGCATTTCTAGATTCCCAGGAAAAAGACCTAAGGTCCTCCATTGAAGATACTGCCTCTGCTATTCAAGAACTAGATCGTACTTCCCGAACTGAATTCCAGAAAGCGTTTTTGGAAATTAATCGTAATTTTTCAGAAACCTTCAAAATATTATTTGGGGGTGGCATCGGTGAAATGCGATTGGACGATGATAATGATATCGACGGTGGATTAGACGTGGTTGCACAACCCCCAGGCAAACATCTACAAAACGTTCTCCTCCTTTCGGGTGGAGAAAAAGCATTGACTGCCCGTGCCCTGCTTAGTGGTATCGTTCGATATCGTCCAAGCCCTTTTGGCAGGCTGGAGGGCGTTGC
>CAYWYX010000087.1:3616-9179 GCA_964462735.1 uncultured Acidobacteriota bacterium
AGATGGTTATGGAATTAAGATAACAAAACAGGAAATAATTAAATGAAAAAAAAAGTATTAATAATTTGTGCAGATTATTATTGGAACACCACCTTAAGTTTAAAAATGGATGCAGAAAATATTTTAGATGAATCAAATATAAAGCGGTTCACTCGGCTCATCCGTCAACTAAGCTCTCGGGCTCAATTTATTCTTATAACTCACAATAAAAAAACAATGGAGACCGCAGAAGTCCTTTACGGAGTAACAATGGAGGAGCCAGGAGTTTCTCAAATTAATTCGGTTCATTTAAACAAAACACCAAATGAATCTTCTGACCTAAAACTAATTGAGAGCTCTAGTGAGCACGTTATCCAGCATACTTAAAAATTTTCTGTTTTTTACCATGATAATTCCTTATTTTTTGGCTATTTTCATTGATTATAAATGCATTTTTGATATTCCTTCTCTGGAGTTGCATTTTATAATTGACAATCCTAACTCATTCCTTAAAATGTAATGCGCCACACGGAACACAGTGAAACTATCAGATAAATCTCAAGTACTTACACAGTCAAACCTGCCAGGCGTCAAAGAATTTTCGTGCGGGAAGGTCCGGGACCTCTATAGTCTAGACAGCGGCCTCCTCGTAATTGCCACTGATCGGATTTCAGCGTTTGACGTCGTCTTGCCACAAGGAATTCCTGGAAAAGGGTGTGTTTTAACTCAGCTATCAATTTTCTGGCTCAAAAATATGGGTAATATAGTCCCAAATCATTTAATTACAGCAGACGTTGATAGATATCCAAAAGAACTCAACCAGTTTCGCGATCAACTAGAGGGTCGATCCATGTTTGTTCATCAAACAAAAGCCCTCCCAATCGAATGTGTTGCCCGAGGATATTTGGCAGGATCTGGATGGAAGGAGTACCAGTCAAAGGGGACGGTTTGCGGAATCCCCCTCCCTCCTGGCCTTCGCCAATCAGATCCCCTTCCAGAAACAATTTTTACTCCAGCTACAAAAGCCCAAACAGGACATGATGAAAATATTTCCTACGAAGAAGCTGCTAAATTAGTAGGAGAATCCACTGCTCACAAGCTTCGCGAGATTACCCTCTCCCTCTACGAGAAAGGTAGGGATTACGCAGATAAGAAGGGTATTATTTTAGCTGATACGAAGTTTGAGTTCGGCTGGCTGGATGATGAATTAATATTAATTGATGAAGTTTTGACTCCAGACTCATCACGTTTTTGGCCAAAAAATGAGTACAACCCAGGAAAATCACAACCTTCATTTGATAAACAATTCGTTAGGGATTACCTGGAGTCAATCCAATGGAACAAGCAACCACCACCGCCGGACCTTCCTCAAGACATAATTGAGCGGACAGCGGAAAAGTATCAAGAGGCCTTAAGTCTATTAACCACCTAGTACTCGCTGGTAACTGTTCCATTTAATTGCGAGTTTGGGTTGAGGTGACGGAAGTGGAATGGCTTGATTTGGTTCTACTGACAGGTCTATGTATTTCTGTCGTAATTGGTATTTGGAGAGGATTTGTTCGTGAAATCATTTCCATGGCTTCAGTTGCAGGCGCTCTTATCGTATCAGGATTGGGCTACCGATGGGCTGGAGGGTTTTTTGAGGATATTGCGCGGGATTCACGTGTTGCAGGTGGGATTGGGTTTTTAGTATTATTTTTTACGATAGTTATCGTTGGAGTTATTACCTCCGCCCTATTGAGGAGGTTAATTAAATTTGCAGGTCTAGACTGGTTTGATCGTTTCATGGGTGGGACCTTCGGTGCTCTCCGAGGGCTACTCATTGGTTCGGTAGTCCTCTTAGCCTTAACTGCATTTGATATAAAAGGAAACGTCATAAAAAATTCACTACTGGCACCTTATTTTCTTATTGGGGCAAGAGCCATTGTCCTGGTAATGCCTCAAGATGTGAAAACTAAATTTAAAGAAGGATATGAAAGCTTTCGAAATGCTTTAACTGATAAAAAATAACTGTTTTTATTAACATTCACCCTGTCCTCGCCAATGGAGCTTTGCTGTGAAAGAAGAACTAGAATCTCTTGTAAATCAAATGATTGCATGTGGGGTAAGATTCGAGGATGCGGTAGGTGAGCTTGAGAAAAAATTTGTCAAAAAAGCACTAGAAACAAACAAAGGCAATCAGAGCAAAACAGCACAACTTCTGGGAATTCACCGCAACACCCTAAGCCGGAAAATCCTCCAGTATGGTCTAAATCACAAACCAAAAAGGCGTCGTAGGCGTTAGATTAACCTCGGCTTCTAATTAACTTACTCTTGGCGGATCCTGCTCCGCCGAGTTGGCGGGGGCTTAGGGCCCTTTCCGCGGGCAAATGCTGGCAAGTCTTCGCTGTTAATCTTAGAATTTGCCATTGTGAAGAAGAAATTTGGCAATACCTCATAGGAATCTAAGTCCCCTTCGAACCGCACAATATCACCTTTTGATAAATTTCTAACTTTCGCTTGCCCGGAAACATTAAGGACGATGTCATAGATTCCATCTTTGGAGCTTTCAGAGTTGGCGAGCAGATCAATTCGAACATAAAAGGTTCCTGCGTCACTCCCCTTCCTTAGGCTGTCAACTTTTCCTGCCATGGGAATGCGGGTCCCTTTTGCATTATCCCATCTTCTTTGAGCTGTGGCACCCCCACCTCGAAGTGGATGTGCTAATGTAATAAACACCTTTTCACTCGGTGTAGCAGTCTCTGGTATTTCCGGAACGACAGGAACTGAAAATCCTTCAGGTGGGTTAGCGGAAGTTGCTGCCTGTGTGATGATTTCCGACAATCCACCTTCAGATTTATAGCGGCTAACATACACGTTAGTAAGAAACTTCCTGATGTCATCTTCGTTAAGTGATCCATTGCCTGCTCCCGCGAGGGAAAGGGCGCGAGCAAGGTACCAAACGCTGTTGTTGTGATCAATTGGCGCTGAGTTAAAGTAAGCTATCCCTATCCGATAAACAGCTAATACGTCATTTGGAGTTTCAGAAGAAACTGCCTTGAGGTAATTGATCGCCTTTGGGTAGTTCTTTTGTTGGAGTGCCGAAAATCCGATTGTGTTATTAAAGGAAAGTCGTCGAGTTTTTGAAAATTCCGCAAACTGAGAATCGGACATATTTGGAGGTTTTTGCATTTGCTTCAATACATTGAGGCCAGTTTCCGCATCTTTTTCGGCCTGAGAAAGGGAGCTATCAGCATTTGGGCCATCTGGCTGAAAAGTGTACTGGAAATAAGCACTTAAAAGGAAGAGGCCATGTAGCTGACGTGGGTTAATTTCAAGGATTTCACGTGCAGTTTTTGTTACGCCAGAAGTATCTTTCAACTCCACATAGGCTTGGATTTTAGTGAGCAGGGCGACTTCCTTAAAATCAGTATCTTTGAATTTTTCAAGAAAGGCATCAATTTTTGCTATTTTATTATTTGCATCAGCCTCCTGGGCAAACACTTGAAAAGCGTCATATTCAACCCGACTCTTCCATTGGGGCCCAGTCGCAGCTTGGGGCAACAAGAAGGTAGCAAGCGAGAAGGCACGACCCGCCAATCCGGAACTAGTCTTGACTACTTGATTGCCTGCAGAAACCTGCCCCACAAGAAATACCAAAATAAAGAAACTCATCATAGATTTCATCCTGAACTACCTCGCTTTGAATATCCCACTATCTATCCTGGATAGTGTCTCAGAAAAATTGCACTAGTAATTACCCCTTCTACTCTTACCTACCTTGAAATCATTATAGGAAATCAATAGATAGTTGGCAAGTACATAGGCTAAGTGTTTTCTGAATGTTAAATTTATGAAAGGGCTCCAACTACGATACTAGCGATACGCCTCCTTAGTGGCTGAATGTCCCCACGCCCGTCTGGATGAACGCGATTAGAGAGAATAATTACATAGGTTTTTGAAATCGGATCAATCCAAATAGATGTACCAGTGTGCCCAGTGTGCCCAAACGATTTATCTGAGAAAAATCTTTTTGAATTTAGTGAAATGATTAAATTATTATCCCACCCCAACCCTCGCATGGGTTCCATTCCTGGCGGGCTTTGCGGCGATGTCATTTTGTTGATAGTCGTGGGCGAAAAAATACGTTTCCCTCTGTACCTTCCACCATCAAGAATCATTTGTGCGAAAATAGATAAATCATCAACAGTAGAAAACAACCCCGCATGACCCGATAATCCTTCCATTCGTTGTGCAATGGGGTCGTGAACTACGCCCCAAAGAATATCTCCCGTTTTCCCTTTCTTGTGTTGGGTTGGAGCAATTCTCCACCGAATTTTCTTTTTTGGGCGAAAAAAGGTGTCTTTCATATCCATACGTGAAAATATTTTTTCTTTTGAAAAGATATCTAGATGTTTACCTGATACACGACGTACTATTTCTCCCAGCAAACTAAAATTATTATCACTGTAAATAAATTTAGATCCAGATGGTGAAATAACCCTTCCCTGCAAAATAAGACGTATGGCTTGTCGCTGTCCAAACCAAGGTATACTCAAATCAAGACCAGGCTTTAATCCCGAGTAGTGGGTCATGAGATCTCGAATAGAAATATTATTTTTCTCGCGGCCATAAATCTCAGGAAAATAATTGGAAATTTTATCATTCAATCCAATCCTTCCTTCTTCAATTAACTTCATGATCGATGATGTTGTCGCGATAACTTTTGTAAGTGAAGCTAGGTCAAAAATGGTGTTTCCCTGCATAGGTTGCTTAAAAGGGAAAATAGATTGATTTCCAAACGCATTTTTATAAACTACATTCCCTTGGTGCCCAACTAGGATTACCGCACCGGGAAGGGCCCCTTTTCTAATTGCGTTCAGCGTAGCTTCTTTAATGGAGTTTAATTGACACAGGCGGCCCTTGGTTTTTTGGTTAAATGCTGTATTTCCATTGACCAATAGAGGGGATGTGGTAATCAATGTGAGAGTGAGAAATAGATTCCTCAGTAAGAACATAAAATAAACCCAAGGTGCCTCTTTTTAGTGTTACCCGGTAAAATAGGCTTTCGTAATATACTCAGATATATGTTTTACTCGAGTTAAATATAATAAATTTAATGGTCATCCATTGCATCTCGTTAATGGATTAAATACAAATTTGTAGATTAAGCAAATATAACAGTGACTCCCAACCACGAAAATCACATCCCACCAGTCGTTGAAGCAGTAATGTTGCACGCCATTCAAAAAGGCGCATTCCCTGGAGCAGCACTTGCAGCAGGCCTAAATGGCCAGACAGTTTTTCGTTCTTCCTTTGGGCATCTTACCTACTCTCACCTTTCCCCAAGAGTTTCCTCTGCCACCCTTTTTGACATCGCATCAATTACAAAAGTCTTGTCAACAACGTTAATGGCAATGCTTCTTTTTGAACAAGGCTTGCTTGAATTAGACCTTCCATTGACGCACTACTTACCGCAATTTAAAGGTGGGACCACTAGCCAGAATAAATTCAACGAAAATAGGAATAGTATTACATTAGAACATTTGATGACGCACACATCCGGTCTTCCAGCGTATAGTCCTTACTATCAAAAAGATGAAGT
>CAYWYX010000088.1:0-9176 GCA_964462735.1 uncultured Acidobacteriota bacterium
GTTGACCACGCTCTATTACCAAAGACCTCAATTGCTCATGAAATTGCAGTTGACAGGAATCTAGGAGCTGCGTGGATTGAAAGTTTAGTAGCTATAGGTATGGCAGCTGTGATTTATTTTATGATATGAATAATCCTCGATTTATTCATGCTAGAAAAATGTTAGCTGGCTCTATGTTGATAATGGGAGCCTGTGGAATTGCCTACGAATATACGTTAGGAGCTCTGGGTAATAATTTGATGGGCTCTTCGCACGAACAAATATTTGTTGTCATTGGGTTAATGATGTTTGCCATGGGTGTAGGAGCAACTCTACAGAAGAATATCGCTGGCAATCTCATCACTAAATTTTTACTTCTGGAGATTATTCTTGGTGTTACAGGTGGTGTTAGTGCTTTAGTAATCTATTTTTCCTATATCTTTTCCTCTAGTTATATGCTTTTGCTCTGGGGATTTTCACTAGGAATAGGATTATTAATTGGTTTGGAAATACCGCTATTGATTAGGATTAACCGAGAATACTCAGAAAGTTTGAAAACGAATTTATCAGACATACTGAGCATGGATTATGTTGGTTCCTTAATAGGAGCTCTTTTATTTACCTATGTACTATTAACCTGGCTAGCAGTAGACCAAATTGCAGCCTTATTAGGTTGTATTAATCTTTTGATTGCCATTATAGGGTTAATGTATTTTCGACCACTCGTAAGTCATTTTAAAAAATTGTCTGTTTTAGGCTGTGCTTCGTTAACAGTACTAATTTGTTTATTGGTGTTCTCTAACAACTGGAGAATTTCACTGGAACAGAGGACCTATAGAGATCCAATCATCCATAGTCAGACCTCAAAATACCAACACATTGTGCTGACAAAGAAAAATAACCGGCTCAGTCTTTACATTAATGGCCATCTTCAATTCAATTCTCAAGATGAGGAAATTTATCATGAAATGCTAGTCCATGTTCCTTTTTCTGTCGCCTCTTCTCAAGAAAAGGTTCTCATTTTAGGCGGTGGGGACGGCTTAGCACTTAGAGAAGTACTTAAATACAGAGCTGTTGATGAGGTCCATCTTGTCGATATTGATCCTGCCATTACCGAGTTAGCCTCTAGCCACCCTGATCTTATCAAGCTTAACCAGGGTGCCTTAATGGATTCTAGAGTTTCACTTCTGGCTCCTGGAGGGGTATCGCCGTCAGAGGAATATACTGTTACTAGAAAGACCAAACTGAACCGATTACTTTTGAGTGAACAAACCTACTCTAATTCATCAGTTCACTTATTCAATATAGATGCCGACCGATTTATCCAAGAGAGTTCAGATCTATATGATTTGGTTATTATTGACTTTTCTGATCCAAATAGTATTGGTTCCGCTAAGTTATACTCGAGAGATTTTTACAAAAACCTAGCTCATCGCCTTAAACCAAATGCTTTGATTGCTGTACAATCAACTTCTCCCTACCATTCAAAGGAAATGTTCCTTTGTATTGGAAAAACTTTACGTGCTTCAGGGTATCGAGCTTTACCATATCATCAAAACGTCCCTAGTTTCGGTGAATGGGGCTGGCATTTAGCATGGGAGGGTGGTCCGGAGAAAGCTGAAATGCAGAATAAATTAGCATCCATTCAGTCAATACCAATCACTACCCAATACGTTACTCCTCAGGTTGTATCCACATCAATGATTTTCGGTAAAGACTGGTTAAATGACGATCACATTGCCATCAACACAAAATTTCAACCAACTATCCTTAGATATTACCGTAATTCATGGAAAAATTAATCTTTCAATTCACCTCGGCAAGGTTTTCATATCAATTAGTCGATGTTTGCTTTGGCCTGAATGTTTTCCCATTTAATTGCCTTAGGAGTTAAACGCCTCGGTCCTATATAGAATACTGACGTACCACTAGCAACCAAGAAATTTGATGCAGGATTTACTTTGATTGGCGCTTGTGGTGAAGAACTTGTCGTTACTGCAATTAAGGTTGATTCTAATTGATCTTTAAAGAACCTCTGCAACGTTTTGAAGTCCCAGTTTTGATTATTAAAAGGTATGTCTAGTCTGAAAATTGTGTCGTCAGTGATGTTGCTTAGGAGAGCCTTAATAACTAAAGTTGCACCTCTATCTTGAACAGCTTGAACAATGAGAGGAATAGATAAGGGTGTGACACACTCGATATAGGGATCAATTCGTTTGATATGTAACTCGCTTTCCTCTTTATCAAGCTGGACAACAATATGGGCTTTAGAATTAGCACTCCTCACTGCAAGTGCTATTACTAGGCTTTCATTGTCATCGTGACCATGCACGATAATGCCACTAGCACGATTAACACAAGCTCTCTGGAGAACATCGTCAGAGCTTAATTCAGCTTTAACAAAATGAACTGTTTTGGGTAAAGGATTTTCTTCAGTTCGGCTAGAGCACAAAACGATAGACATTTTCTTGGCTGTTTGATCATTACGTATTTCTCGGACCAGTTCTTCTGTTAATCCCTGTGTATACCCGAAAATAACCAGGTGATTTTCCTCATTGAGTTGATTTAATCCCTTCATACGATTCCTCCCTATGTCAAAAATGCTATCTGCTAACTTTACTCCAGCCACTGCAATAACCCCGATTCCAAGTAACATGATAATCATAGCTACGGTCTTACCACCTGCAGTAGTTGGAGAAATATCTCCATAACCAACTGTAGTCGCTGTTACAATAAACCACCAACTATAGTCCAGTAGTGAAGCAAAAACACTCTCTGGACCTTCAAACAATGGCATCAAGAAGGCTCCCGCTGTATAAAGAATCAATATTTGTGCAGCAATCAACAACCGATCAGCTTTTGATACCAAACGAAAGAACCTTCTTGGCATCTGAGTTGGCCAAATAACTAGTATCATTAGAGTTTTCTCTTGTTTGCTTCTGTTTTCTTTAAGACATTATGTTACTAAGAAAATTTTCAACCAAAATAAATGTATTAAACATAGAGTCCTGAAATATAAGTGGTAGTTTTAACTAGGTACTAATAACTTTTAGTTTTGTTTCTTGATTGCTGAGTTAACAAGTTGCATGAACTGGATGCTAAGACCCTTTCTGCCACTAATAGCCTGATATCCGCTTTGAGTAAAGATTAATCCAATTAGCTGACGGTTTGGGTCCACCCAGGCAAAAGTTCCGTGACCACCTCCACACGTGTAGATGCCTTGATTTGAAACATTCCAAGTAAATCCACGGTAAGCTTCTTGAGCATTATATTCTTCGATTAAGTTAAAAGACCTGTTAATCCGAACTTGTTGGGAAGTGGCTTCTGTGACTGATTTCTTGCTGAGAATTCTATTTCCATTGTAGTTTCCTCTATTAAGAAACATTTGGCAGAATTTGGCATAGTCTAGGGCTGAACAGATAACTCCTCCTGACCCACGAGTAAAAGGGAATATAGAAGGACTCTTTTGGTGAAAGCGAATTTTCCATCCCTTATCATCTGGTTCGTAGACAACTGACATCCGACCAATCATCTCTGAATTTGGATGATGAAACGTTTGTTTCATTCCTAATGGTTGGTAAATTTTTTCTCTAAGAAACTGCTCAAGAGCTTGTCCAGAGCAAACCTCAACCAAAGCTCCAAGGATATTATAACCAGCATTGCTGTAGCTATATTTTTCTCCTGGTTGTGTCTCAGGACTCAATTTACTAAAGCGACTGACCTCGAGCTGGAGGCTAGGGGCATCAGGGTATTTTGGAGATTTTTTCATGAGCGGTTCTAGAAATAATCCAGGGATGCGCAATCCACTAGTATGATTAAGTAGGTGTCGAATTGTCATGCCACGGTACCTATAATTTTTAAAAGAAGGCAAATACCTACCAATTTCATTGTCGAGTAAAAGATATCCATCTTCACTTAGTATTTGTACGGCCGCAGCTAAGATTGGCTTAGTATTAGAGGCTATCCGCAATAGAGTACTAGTCTTCATTGGAAGGAGTTTCTCCTTATTGCGCCAGCCTAAAGCTTTGTGAAGAACGATTCTACTGTTACGCGCAACTAGTAGAACCACCCCTTGAATTTTTTGTCTCTTGACCATTTCTGAAACAACATTGACTGCCTTTTGCAACTTCTCTCTGGACATGCCAACTTCAAAGGGTTCACCGGGCGTCAGTATATTTTGAGCAGGAAGTGCTTGGAAGGTCCACACCAATAGAAAACTTAGAGAAAAAATCTGTGACCGTAGGATTTTTCGCATCATTTTTTACAGATAAGGTTGGTAAGTCAGGGAAAATATAAATCAAATTTTCTGACTAAAACTTAATTTAAATTCAGTCGGATGTAGGGGCGGGTATCACCACTAATGTTGTCTGCAAGACTTTACTTGGAACCAGGTTAAGTTGCTTTGCCTCAGTTTCCAATTTCTTTAGATAATTGAATTCACTTTCACGACCGGGTTCATGATCCAACAGTGCGCAAAGAAGGTATTCTCCTGGTATAAGTCCTTGAACTGAAAAATTACCTTTTTGATCAGTTTGAGTGGTCTTAGTAAATCGGGCCGGACCCTTCCAAAAATTGGAATTTTTTGAAAATAATAGTACCGTTGCTCCCTCGACTCTTTCACGAGATTCTTTTGTTTCAACCCAACCAGTTAATTCAGCTCCTTTGGATGAAATTTGAATCTCCAGGTTCCTAATTTGATCACCATTTCGAACCTCAAAAGAAATATCGGTAAAATTTTGTCCCTCTGATTGAATCGCCTTCACATAGTGATTGCCAGGAGGCAAATTAACAGAAAACTGATAAAGTCCTTCTAGAATGTTTTCTATTTGAAACGTGAAATCTTCATTGATTGTAGCCCTGCTTCTTCCAAACATTCCACGAGTTGCTATGCTTGGGGTCATGCGGATTTGAATTTGTCGAGGATCGATATTTTTCAAGTTTTCTTTAGGTAAAAGTTCCCCTGAGATTTGAGCACCATTTCCAAGAGTTAAGGTTATTCCCTCTAAATTTTGGTTAGTTATTTCTACCGTTTTACTAGCAGTTTGAACCCCGTCGTTTATTCGTGATCTAGCCATGAGACGGTATCGTCCTGACATTAAATTAGAGATCTCAAAATTTCCTTGGGAATCTGAATTGGTAGTCCCCCTACTCATAGAAAAAAAAGAATTCTCTGAATCTTTGGTGGAACTCACTCTTATTGAATCGGCTGGTTTCCCATCACTTTGAAGAATCTGACCGGTTACACTATAACTTGAAGTTTCAATTAAAGTTATGTCGTAACCGCCTATCTCATTGCCTGATAAGACTTCTACTTTAATAGCCTCTTGAGGATTCAGAACTCCTGGGTAGTAGGTAGAAGGAAAAGATGGTCTAGCTGAGTTGCGGCCAAAACGAGATGATAAATTTGCACTTAGGTAGTAGGATCCTGGTGTAACGTCAAAAATTCGATACTGGCCCCTGTCATCAGTTTGATCAGTTCCAACTGGCAACAAACGACGTTGTCCTTGAAAGCTTCCATAACGACTTAATAAAACTCTCACACGTGAGAGAGGCTCACTGTCTTGGTCAACGACTCGACCTTCCACGACACCACCTCGGATGAGCTTGAAGTTAATTCCCTCCAAAATCTCATCAGCACGCACTGTTAACGGAGTCCCAGACATTATCCGTTGAGTCAAAAAGTTATCAGATTTTTGACCATAATTTTGAGGTATATACCCATTACGAGTAGCACGCAAAACGTACTTTCCAGGTTTTACTCCTTTGAATTCGTATTCTCCACTGTCATTAGTTCGAGTGGTTTTTGGTTGTTCTCTATTACGACTCTGTGCTGTTCGAAGAGACAAAATTACTTTTCTCAAAGGTATTTCACTATTGTTTGCGAGGATCTTTCCTTTGATGATGCCAAGTTTTTCTTTTGTGTTAATGCTGGAGTTTGTTTGGTTGGTAAGACTAATCAGTGGATTGGTTGTGACGAAAAAAAATATAAATAAAGAGCTTACTTTTACAAAATTCATTAATACCTTCATATCTAAAATTTCCAACAAACTAGTTCATATTTGATAAAGACAACAATATTATGCAATAGATAATCAAAAAATTGTATGTTTGATTATGAACTCATAGCAACCAAGAAGAACAATTCAGTGTCAAAGGTTAGAAGCAAAAAATTAATATTTTATGGGCAATTCAAGTTTATTATTTTTTGTGTTCTGCAATTATTTCTGCATTTTCTCTTTAACCACAAGGTTTGAAAAATACTGAATAGTTTTATTTAAACCTTCGTCAATATCAACTCTAGGAAACCAGGATAATTTTTGTTTAGCCAGACTTATATTAGGTTGACGCTGGTTGGGATCGTCAGCAGGGAGTGGTTTATAGCCAATTTTTGATTTTGAACCAGTCAAATGGATGATTTTTTTAGCTAAGTTCAAAATTGTATATTCTGTTGGGTTACCCAGATTTACAGGTCCTTGAAAATTTTCTGTATTCATCATTGACTGGAGTCCTTCCACTAAATCAGAGACATAACAAAATGAGCGGGTTTGTCTGCCTTTTCCATAAACAGTAATTTCCTGATTCAACAGGGTTTGCATGATAAAGTTACTTACAACACGACCATCATTAGGAGCCATTTTTGGACCATAGGTATTGAATATTCTGACAATTTTAATATCAACTTGATATTGACGGTGATAATCTAACATTAGGCTTTCTGCCACACGTTTTCCTTCATCGTAACAACTACGAATTCCAATAGGATTAACATTCCCCCAATAGTTTTCTGTTTGAGGATGTACTTTAGGATCTCCATAAATCTCTGAAGTTGATGCTTGGAGAATTCTAGCTTTTTTTAGCTTAGCTAACTCAAGCATATTAGTAATTCCTATCACATTAGTGTGAATCGTCCGTATTGGATCATTTTGGTAATAAACTGGAGAGGCGGGGCATGCTAGATTATAAATTTGATCAATTTCTAAGGTAATAGGATCAATAATGTCATGTTCTAAAAATTTAAAGTTGTTCGAATCTTTCAGGTGACTAATATTCTCTTCTGAACCTGTGAGATAATTGTCGAGACAAATGACATTATTACCTTTTTCAATCAGAGATTTACAGAGATGAGAGCCAATGAATCCTGCTCCACCTGTTACTAGGATGTGCACAATGAAAATTCTCCCTATCACTCTTAAATTAACTAATATTTTAGGAGAAGAGGATATAGATAGCAATCTGATCAAAGAGAAAATCTTAAAAAATATCAGAAAATTTTCAAGTTCTACATTATTTTATTGTGAATTGGTGAGAACAATAAATCCAAGCTAGCTACAGGAATAGCTTCAGCTGTTAAGAAATCAATCTAAGTTTAGAGATTTTTCTTGTCTACATTAAATCTTGAAGAGAATTTTTATAAACTCGTTGCTATTCAGAATGACGATTTTTGATTAGTTTGAATAAAGAAATAAAATGTCAATGAAGGCTGGCTAATTGGGGATCCAAAAGATTATCATAAACATCTAGAGTGGCTTTGGCCAAATCTGGTCAAATAATTTGATAGTTTGCGTTGTGTTAAGACCCATTTGTAAAACAAAATTTTAAAAGTTATTTGCCTAGTTAAATCCATTCTTGACAGTAAAAGGGATGACAAACTGCAGTATTGACCGTTTTCCAAGTAGCTGTAGAACAAAGTTTGTCTGATTTTAATGGTCTTCAAATTTAATAGATAAGGATGGAACATCAATTGTTTGGCTCTGGAAAAAGAAAAGCCTGGATGTACATAGGATCTCTCTTCCTTTTTGGGGTACTTGTGTTTTGGAAAGTTATTCTGATTGATGAATATTCTTTGCTTACTTATCAGGATGCTGCTTCCCAGACTTATCCTTGGACCCAGTATATTGCCCAAATGTTGCATCAGGGGAGCTTTCCATTCTGGGACATCTATAGTGACGCTGGCCGCTCCTTCGGTGGTGAGATGCAAACTGGAATTTTTTATCCTTTTAACCTGGTACTAGGACTTATTCCTCTTAATAGTCGAGGGCTGATTCCAATTTCTGTTGTTGAGGGATTTATTATTCTTCATTGCATCATATCTTCAGGGTTGATGTATTTATTAGCTCGACAGTTTGGATTGAATCACTTCAGCTCATTTATTTCTGGACTGATCTTTGCTTATTCAGGTTCGATCGGCTGGCGGTCTTTTGGTCAGCCTAATCTACTCTACTCTTCTATTTGGATTCCTGCAGTATTACTTTTCTTTATAAAATCGCTTCAACCAGCTGGGATGTTCAGAAGAATCTTCTATGCTAACATTGCTGGTCTCTTTCTTGGTTTATGCATTCTGGCGGGTCACCATCAACCATTCTTATACGTCTGTCTAGCAGTTTCAATTCTGAGTTTGGTCCTCTGGTTTTCAAGGTCGTTAAGAGAACAGTTAGTCGGGGGCATCTGTTCATTCCAAGGTAGTGCGCGTAAGTGGATTATTGCTTTGACGGGTTTAGTTTTTTTCTTTGCTCTGGCCTACAGCTCTCCTCAGTTTTTTATTTCTTTGGAATATGCTTCTGAGGCATATCGGTGGACAACTGATTCCACTCCAGTTATAGCTACAGAGACAATCCCTTACTCTATTTCAGGAAAAGCACACGCCCTACCCCCTGAAGGAATTCTGGCTATGATTTTTCCCTATATTATAGCCCTCGAAACTAGTCCCTATGTTGGGATCTTAGCATTGTTCTTTATTATGTTCTCGATTGCCGAAATCAGAAAGTCTCATGTAGTTAGATGGATTTGGCTGCTAGCTCTACTTTTTCTAGGGTTATCCTTAGGGGAATACTTTTTGTTACATGGTCTTTTTTATGCAGTAATTCCAGGATTTGATAAAGGTAGGGAAGCTCTAAGGCTTCTTCTGCTTGCACATACTGCCATGAGTCTCCTTGCGGGTTTTGGATGCCAGACTTTTTTCAAGGCGACAAGCAAAGATTTCAAAGCTTTTAAGATTCGCCTGGTCAAGTTCTATTGTAAGTTTTCTTTGTTTGTTACGACCATAGTGTTTGTAGGCTATTTTTATCGGACTCAAGTGCTTAACCAACCAACTGACTTTGGATTCCAGTCCTTTACCTGTTTTCTTCTGCTTGCGACTTCCTTATTAGGAATCTTACGTTTTTATTCTGGTTCTAGAATTGTAGTTTCGCTAAAGATTG
>CAYWYX010000089.1:0-9088 GCA_964462735.1 uncultured Acidobacteriota bacterium
AAGTCAAGGTTACAGTTTTGAAAAGAGATCGTAATATTGAGGGTGATCTTTCACTAGTTAATGTTGATTGTAGGATCACCTACAGGCTTCATCGTCATTTTGAAGATCGGCCAATTGAGTATTAAAAGACAGCTGGCTTTTTTATGATTGGTTAAAAAAATCAGGTTTGAGCTGCTTAATTGAGGTAACCTTTAGGATTTTTTGAATGCCATTTCCAAGCTGAGCTAATTATAGATTCAAGACTAGGAAATTTTAACTTCCAGTTAAGGTCTTTCTGCATCTTATCAGAACAAGCCACTAAGATTGGTGGATCCCCTGGTCGTTTTTCTGCTTCCACTATTGGTATTGATTGGCCAGTTATTCGGTTAACTGTGTTTATAACTTCACGAACACTGTAGCCTTTTCCATTGCCTAAATTGTAAGTCAGGCAGTTATGTTCCTTGAGTGCATCAAGGGCTAAGATATGAGCGTTGGCTAAGTCTACAACATGAATATAATCTCGAATGCAGGAACCATCTGGAGTGTCATAATTAGTTCCAAAAATTTGAAGTTTAGGAATTTCGCCAAGAGCTACCTTAAGTGCCGTTGGGATTAAATGGGATTCTGGATTATGATCCTCTCCCCGATTTTCGCTTTCAGCTCCTGCCGCATTGAAATAGCGGAGGATAGCACAGCGAAGACCATGACTCTGATTAAACCATTTTAACATTTTTTCAACTGAGGCCTTTGATTCGCCGTATGCATTAGTTGGACCAAACGATGTTTCTTCTTTTATTGGATTTTGACTGGTGTTTCCATAGACAGCAGCCGTCGAAGAGAAGACAAGTTGTTTGACGCTTGTGGATAACATGGCCTCGATTAAGTTGAGAGAATTGCTGATGTTATTTCTAAAATATCGTTCAGGAGTTTCTATAGATTCATTAGCGTCAATAAAAGCAGCAAGATGGATAACAGATTTGACTTGTTTAGACTTGAATAAACCTTCAAGTTTTGCTCGATCACCGATATCTCCTTGAATAAATTCTACAGCAGATGGCAGTGATGCTTCGTGTCCATTACACAGATTGTCATAAACAATAACGGAGCGACCAGCTTTAGTCAGGATGCTGGAAATGGTGCTACCTATGTAACCTGCTCCACCAGTAACTAAGATGCTCAACGGTTGTCTCCACCTATGCGAGTCAGTCCATGTAATTGAAGAAATTCAGTAATGGTTTCTTTGGCCAGCTTAGTTTCTATCCGGCTGAATGGTCCGTGGGGACCATTCGGAATTGTTAAGAGCTTGTTAGGTACTCCTGCTTTAGTAAGGGAGTGATGTAACCGAACAGCATGTTCATAGGGAACTAAGGAATCAGAATCTCCATGAATCGTTAAGATGGGAGGCAAATTGGGTCTAATGTAGTTTAAAGGTGACACCTTTTTGGCTAAGTCTTTCTTGTTAGGTTGATTGCCTATCCAATTTAATGCGTATTGTTGGTTATTTTCTCCTTCGATTAGATCCTCTACGTCTGTTATGCCATACCAATTAATTACAGCAGCTACCCTAAGATTTATCTTTTTAGAATAATGTGAATCAAAACCGGCAGAAGGAGTTAACATGGCGGTAATTAATGCTAGGTGCCCTCCAGCTGAGTGCCCAGACACTACAATCTTGTCAGGGTCTAAGTTGTATCTTTTTGCATTATCAATTATCCAGGCAAGAGCGAAACGGCAATCCTCAACAGCTGCTGGGGCTAATGAAACTGATGCAATCCTATATTCGACATTAACTACTGCCCAACCCATTTCCAAGTAGGGAAGAAGTCGTAGAATTGGTTCGTCTTTATCCCCAGTATACCAGCCACCACCATGGAAGTAGAGCAGGGTTGGGGTAGGGGAGTTTGAAGTGGTTGGTAGATAAAGATCAAGTTCACCTTTCCAGCCGTCAATAGTCAGGTAGTTGATGTCTGGTCTTACCCGGTAGTCTTTAAAAAGTGTTGATGACCAGGAAGCTATTTGGGAAACTTCCTTTTGACTGTATGAACTGGAATTAATCATCATTATTAATAGAATTATATTAATAATTTTAAGGAAGTTATGTCTATTCATGGATTCTGCTCTTTCATTAGCTTTGATCCTTAAATCTCTTTTGACTCTTGGCCAAGTCTACCAGTTATTCAGAGTCACGAATAGCGAAACCCTAGCTATGTTATGAAACTAAAATCGGTTAAGATTCTTCAGAAAATTCTATGATAGTCCTAAAATTAGACATCAGTTAGGATAGATTACTTATGAGTCATTACGTATATGTACCATTAACCGCGGAAAGAAGATTCCTAGTTTTTATGATGAGTTCTCAGTCGGGTGAACTCCAGCTACTACAGGAAGTTAATTTATCAGCTGAGCCTTGGCAGTTGTGTATTGACCCAAGACAAGAATACCTGTACCAACAGGTTCGAGATAAAGGATTCAGTGGAGTGGTAAGTTTTCGGATTAATAAGAAAACAGGACGTGTTGCACAAATTGGCGAAATAGAATTGCCCGAAGATTCCTGTTATATAGCAACTGATCGTTCGGGAAGATTTCTGCTAGCAGCGTATTTAATACCAGGGATGGTCACGATTTCTCCAATTGATGAAAATGGTATTGTGCAGGATCCTTTGGTCGATCAAAAAGTTACAGATATCTATGCTCATTGTATTAGAACAGATCAATCGAACCGCTACGCTTTTGTCTCTCACGTACACCCAACTAATGTTATTTACCAGTTTTTGTTCGATTCAGATAAGGGAATCTTAACCCCTAATGGTATTCCAAAAATTCCAACTGACATTACTTATGGACCTCGTCATTTTACTTTTCATCCCCAGCTAGACCTTGTTTATTTTAACGAAGAACAGTCATCAACGATTGGTGTCTACCAGTTAGATAGTGGAAATGGAACATTAACCCTTTTAGAACGTCTTTCCACCTTACCAGAAGGATTAGTAGAACAAAAAAATTCTACCGGTCAAGTTCATGTTCATCCCAGTGGAGATTATGTTTACGTATCGAACCGAGGGCATGACAGTATTGCCATGTTTGCTATAAACCGTAAAACTGGAAAGTTAACTTCTCTGGGTCAAGAACCAAGTGAAGAGGTGCCCCGAGCTTTCGGGATAGATCCTTCTGGAAAATACCTTCTTGCTGGAAGTGACCATTCTGGACGTCTTGTTGTTTATCGGATTAATCAACAGGGCATACTCATTCCTGTAAAGGTTTATGATCTTGGTATGTGGCCGTCATGGGTCTTACCAGTAGTATTTGACTAAGTAAACTAGTTTTTGTTTAAGTTCTATCCAACCTAGAATCTTTTGTTACTAAAATCTGCAGGTATTTTCTGATACCTAATTTTTGACATAATCCGTACCAAGAAATCTGACTGTATCCCCTTAGTGGTACATAATTCAGTGCCATAATATCTGAATTTTAATTTGAATTAATTAAGGTTAATTTAAAATTTTTTATGCAATCCAATTTGACAGAAATGCTAGGGGATCTTATTTAATCTGTAGATTTTTCATTGCTGAACAAGAAGCAAAATATTTTTGGTGAATAATTTTGAATGAATTTTAAGGAGGAATTAAATGATTATGGTACCCCTAAATCAAAATATAAATAGTTATAGATTCTGGCCTAACGTTAATCGGCTTTTTGAAGATAGTTTGGATTCTTCGATTGTTCTGGATGCAGTTTCTAATCAATCGGGGGAGAGTGCCTTAGGATTAGAAAGTTTTGTTAGAGATGGGCATTTGGTTTTCCGAATAGCTCTTCCGGGAATTGAAAAACATGATATCAATGTAGTGGTTGTTAATGATCAGATGACGATCAAAGGTCAAAGAAAAGCTCCAGGTGGAATAGATCAAAAAAACATCTATTTAAATGGTTTTCACTATGGACCGTTTGAGTTGAAAGTTCCCCTCCCAGAGAGTGTTGATTCACAGGAAGTGAGCGCTACCTACAACAATGGAATCCTGGAAATTTCAGTGATTTTATGTGAGGCCCAACAACCACGTGTGATTGAGGTTCGAGATGTAGGTAGTAAAGAATTAAAGAATTAAAGAAAAACCATGGCCATGGTTTTATAATTGTAGTGGTTAGTGGATCTGCAGATCTATTGAACTAACAATAAAGAATTAGAGATCATCTTTAGTCCAATCTATTAAAATTTCGGAAAGATGAGACGAGTAACAATTAATACTTAAGGTAAGGGGAGAAGGGTAGTATCAGAAAGGGATTAATTGATCAGGAGCTATTCTAAAATTAAAAATATTGTTACAGCTAGTTCGTTGTTTTGGTTTCTTGCCATTTTGGTGACACTTCAATTCAACTTCGACAGGAACCTATATGCGTCAGCTCCAAACATTTTAATGATCATTAGTGATGACCAGTCATTTGGAGATTTTGGATTTATGGGCCACTCATTAATTCAAACACCTAATATTGATGAGTTAGCTGAAAGATCAGTACGTTTTGTGAATGGGTATGTTCCTTATAGTGTTTGTCGGCCCTCTCTAGCAACTCTTCTCACAGGTTTATATCCCCATCAGAATGGAATTTATTTTAACCGACCCTATTTTGATCTTCCTCACACCCTGGAGAATCGTCATCGGGCAAATCATTTAATTCGCCAAGTTCCGACCCTTCCGAGAATTCTTTCAACAAATGGTTATAAAACATTACAAACGGGTAAACATTGGGAAGGAAATTATGTTAATGCAGGTTTCGATGAGGGAATGTCATTAGCAAAGCCACACTTTATTGAACAAGAACCTGCCTTTGCTGCTCTTGGAATGAAATCAGGGCATAGTAATGGAGATGCAGGATTATTAATTGGGCGACGTACTCTAAAGCCAATCAATGAATTCATTGATCAGACCACTAAAGAAAAGAAACCTTTCTTTGTTTGGTATGCTCCTTTTCTTCCTCATACGCCCTATAATGCTCCAAAAAAATATAGCGCAAAGTATCAAGACAATGCCCAGGTACCAGAATATCTGATTCCTTATTATTCCAATATTACTTGGTTTGATGAAACTGTTGGTTTACTTTTAACAACATTGGAAAAACGAAATCTTCTTCAGAATACTATTGTAGTTTTCATCGTTGATAATGGTTATGTTGTTAATCCACAACAGAAAATGGGTCCTCTTCGAAGTAAGAATACTCCATTTGAACAAGGGTTAAGAACACCTGTTTTGATTCGATGGGATGGTCATTTTAAACCAAGATCTCTGAAGGGGTTGGTTAGTTCGGTAGATATAATGCCAACTTTACTAGAAGCTGTAGGGATTTCATCAATCAAAATGAATTTTCCAGGAATGAATCTTCTATCAGTCTTGAATGGACAGACTGATTTGCCTGATCGTCCTGTTTTTGGTGAGATATATCGAGGCTATGCAGTGAAACTAGATCATCCTGAAGAAGAGGTTCTTTCCCGTTGGATTCGCTGGGGGCAATATAAGTTTGTTTTACCAGAGAGTCCTAATGAAGGGAAAATGTTGTTTGACTTATTTAATGATCCTGACGAATTAAATAACTTAGCTGGAAATCCAGCTTTCCAAAAACAAGAAATGAAATTAGAAAATAGAATTAATCAATGGTGGAATCCTACAAAGAGGAAAAATTGAAACTGGTTCTTTAGCTAGAAATAAACCAATTAGTTGTGTAACTTTAGGTAGATTATTGTGAATAGCTCGTGTGACTTAATTAATAGCTAGGCAACGAAATAGTAGGGGAAATAAGATTGATAATCTGGAGAGAAATGCGATTGAGTATATTAAGAATTTTAAGACTAAAACTGTTCATTTTATTTTCGTGGGTGTCTTTTACTGGTGCTTCAGAGCTGCCTAATGTCCTATTTATTGCTGTTGATGATTTACGACCGATGCTCGGTTGTTATGGAGAAAAAGCGGTTAGTACTCCCAATATTGATCAAATAGCGCAAAGAGGAACAGTTTTTCGACGAGCCTATTGTCAGACTCCACAGTGCAGTCCATCGCGTGTCTCATTGATGACTGGATTACGACCTGAAACTACAGGACACTATTCAAATAGAGATGAGTTTAAACACCAAAACTTCAAAAAATTTCCTACCCTTCCCGAACATTTTAAAAATCATGGTTACCATGCTCAGTCTTATGGGAAAATTTATCATGACGGAGCTGACATTCCATCATCGTGGTCTGTACTGAGTTCTCCAGGTAGAGAAAGGGAGATGTGGGAAACTGTTGATGAAAATGCTATCAATAAAATTAGTTTTGATAAGAGAATTCATGTTCCAACCATAATAAGTCCAAGGTCTAATTGTGTTGCAATACAGGCACCAGATGTTCCTGATGAAGGCTTGTATGCTGGGCGCATGACAACACAAGCAATTAAGACAATTGCAGAGCTTAAAGGAAAGCCATTTTTTCTTGCCGTTGGATATCGTCGTCCCCATCTTCCATTGGTAGCGCCAAAGAAATACTTTGACTTGTACCCTAAAGAAAATATTAGGCTTCCCCGGTATCGTCAGCCCCCAAGAGATGTTCCTCTTTGGTCTATCTACAATACCGTTACCTACTGGCATCCTAATGCTAGGGAGCTATACAACTTGAATGTAGATATCCCAAAATATCCGAGATCTTTGGATGAGGCACTTCGATTTGCTGGTTGGGAGCTGAGAAGTTATCAAGGAATTCCTCCAAGTGGTTTTCTTTCCAATAATCTTCAAAAAGCTGTATGGCAGGCTTATTTAGCCTGTGTCAGTTATGTGGATTCTCAGGTTGGTAGACTGATAAGGTCATTGGAGGAAAATGGTTTGTCGGAAAAAACAATTGTAGTTTTGTGGGGGGACCATGGCTGGCATTTAGGGGAACATGGAACTTGGGCTAAGATGACTCTTTTTGAATGGTCTACCCGTGTCCCGTTAGTTTTAATGGTGCCATCACTTTCTCAGCCAGGCAGTGTCGATTCCTTAGTTGAATTAGTTGATGTTTATCCGACTCTTTGTCAGTTAGCTGGCCTGCCAATCCCAGACCATATTGAAGGTGACAGTGTAGTTCCAATATTGCAGAAGCCGTCTCGACCCTGGAAATCAGCTGCCTTTAGTAAATTTCCCCGTTATGGGCATAGTATGGGACATACGATGAGAACGGACCGATATCGGTACACTGAATGGATTGGTTCTTCAAAGGAGATAAGAGCAAGAGAACTTTATGACCACCACAATGACCCGAATGAATTGATCAACCTAGCAGGATCTCCCAAGGCATCAGCAATACTAGAACAATTAGAAAAAAAAATGAAGGCTGGCTGGGTTGCTGCAAGACCTAAAGTTATTCATTAATTTAGTCATTTCAATAAGTGATTGTTAAGATTAAAAACTCACCTGTACTTTTTACCTTGTTCATCTAAATCGCTTCGTTAAAGAATGCATGCTGCGGCTTAAACCTTTTCTAGAGTTAAAGACTTAAAGGGTTAATTAACTCTTTTTTGATCTTAGTTTCTAATTAGGAGCGCAGTAATAAAAAAGAAATTTTTATTTAAATATTAATGCTTGCCTTTTTTTGCATTTAGGTTTAAGTTTCTAGTAACTTATCTCTAAACTTAATAGTGAACTCGTGGTTTGAGAGTCCCACCTTTTCGGCTGATAACGACTGAATAGGCTGCTGACTCTGACTCCGCATTTTAAAACATTAAGCATCGAATACCTTGCTTCTAATGTTTTAGGTTTGATGCCCATAAATGGGTTTAGGACTGCCTATTAGGAAGGGCATAAGTTAATGGCTTAGCAGGACAGAGTCAATTGTTCTTTCAATCAGTTAAACATTTTTTCTACAGCATTTTCAGAGAAAGGAATTTCCGATGCAAAAAGTCGGTAAAATTTTATTTATTATCGGTGTAGCTATATCGGTAATTACTGGAATAGCCCCTGGAGTAGCAATTCCTGGATTAGCTACTGGAGTAATACTAGCTATTATCGGTGCGATCGTTGGTTACACAGATGATTCCGATGTGGTTACTGTACTAGTTACAGCCGTGGCCTTGGCAGGAGTTTATAATGCCTTGGGTGGAATCCCTGGAATTGGTGCGCCTATCACGGGTATTCTCGGTGGTATTTCTACAGTGATCAGTGCTGGTGCTCTTGTTGTAATCGTAAAAGGTGTCATCGCTCGTGTGACAGGATAAGGTTTCCAGAAGAAAACTTGTCGTATGAGTCGAATTTGTATTGGTTGTTTTCTGGTTCGTCACAGGGTCTCTGAAAAATTAAGATGATTTAATTTTAAGTGCCCTTGTGGCTGAACCGAATTTATTTTAAAAGCATTTCATTTCAGTCAGACTCTAGACCACTATTATATCTACCTCTTAACTGAATAAATACCCTAGCCTTACATCCCTTCCTTTAACATAGCTAGAACCTCATTAGCTTCCTGCGCTTGATCAGTTGGAACATTAATTCTGGCATTCATGTTGTGGAGTCCAACACCAAAAGGACCTAGAGGTAGTAATGAACTGGCCTCCTCTCCTTGGACGAAATAGTCAATATCAGCAGATTCTAAAAGTGATTTGGCTAGGGGAAGAAGAGAAACATCACTACTTTCGAAAACACAGACCCAAATAATTTCTTTGTGATCCAATTTTAATTCTCCAGGCGACAAGGCTACGGAATGACATTATATTTTTGTAAGAAAGAACTTCTCTATTATAGAAAAAAATAATTGCTAAGACGATTTAAAATACTTTATTAAATCGTACATGAACTACGTGGGAGGAAGCTTAAACGCAAAAACAAGACTAAAGAAGTACTTTAAAATATAGTAAGAAGTGATTTGGAAAATATGAATAGGAATTATTCCTTAAATTAATATCCAAACATATACTCCGATATGGTTAACAATGGCAGAGGAATTTAATATGGATTATGAACTTGAAGCTATCAAACGATGGGAACCAAATACGAAAGCCTTAGTAGACTGGAATCCAATAGAAGCTTGCAAGAGACTAGACAATATTAAAAGTGGGCCGCTAAGTGGTTGGTCTGTTGGTGTGAAGGATATTATTGATGTTCAGGGAATGCCAACTTTGT
>CAYWYX010000090.1:0-8668 GCA_964462735.1 uncultured Acidobacteriota bacterium
TGGTACGCCCGGCAGGACTCGAACCTGCGACCCCCTGCTTAGAAGGCAGATGCTCTATCCAGCTGAGCTACGGGCGCATCTATATTAAAAGAATTTATTGCTCTGAGATTAATCTTTTTAAAATTCTTCTCCCATCTGTATGATAATTGGAACTGTACTCTGATTTATAGTTTTCCATATTCTATGACCCTGATCTCCATTGTCAATTGGTACTTTCTGAATCAGGGAAAATATACATTGCATGCCCGCCACCTTGATTAAGAGAACCTACAATCACCGTTTTAGAGTTAACATTAAAGCGTTCCCGATGAATTGACTTTGAGCCATCCTTAATTGGAGCTACATCAGAATAGACTTCGGCAATATATTCGCCAGCGCCCAAAAATTTTAGAGGAATATGTAGTTCCCTGGATTTCCAGTTAGTGAGACTACCAACATACCACTCGTTGCCTTTTTTCCGGGCAACAGTAATATATTCCCCTACCTGGCCTTGTATTACCCGAGTAGCATCCCAGGAAGTAGGTACTCTTTTAAGAAATTCTAGTCCTACCTTACCCTTGTACGCAGCAGGGTAGTCCACTAGCATTTGTAAAGGGCTCTCGTAAACCACATACATAGCCAATTGGTGACAGCGGGTTCCTTGTGCCACCGGTTCTTTTGAACGACTTCTAAAATCTTTTCGAGAAACCGTTCGGAAGGCTCCAGGGGTATAGTCCATAGGGCCAGCTAGCATTCTAGTAAATGGAAGTGTCACATCATGAAGTGGATTACAACGAGTGCTAAACTTATTCCACTCAAGACCAAGTACGGCTTCCCGAGTAATTAGATTGGGCCATGTTCGCCGAAGACCATCTGGTTTATAAGCCCCATGAAGATTAATTAATAGTCGGTGCTTGGCTCCTAAAAAAGCAATTCGATGATATAGCTGCACCATTGCCTGATCATCTCGATTCATAAAATCAATTTTTACTCCTGCAATTCCCCACTCTTCATATTTCCGGAAAGCCTCTTTCATCTGTGCCTGAGCCCGTTTCCAATGCAGCCAAAGAAGAATACCAACCTTCTTTTTCTTTGCATAACGAATTACCCTGTCTAGGTCGAGTCCTGGTTTATTACGAGTAATATCTCCTTCTTCACTAGTTCCTTGGTGCCATCCATCATCAATTAAAAAATATTCCAAATTATGATCAGCAGCAAAGTTGACGTAGTGCAGCATAGTATCTGTATTCATTCCCTCTTTGAAATTCGTCTGTTTTGCAACAGTTCCATTCCACCAGTGCCAAGCAGCTTTCCCAGGTCGAATCCACGAAGTGTCAGCAATACGGCTAGGTGCATTAAGATGCAAAAGCAATGAATTATTTTCAATTAGAGTTCCTGGAGTATTCCCCAATAAAAAAACCCGCCAAGGAGAGTGCATTGGTGTTCTCACCTGAACCTTCGGCTTGGATTTAAGAGGATGAGGTGACAGACAACTTTCAAATGTTTCAGGATTTCCTATTCTGGGAGTCAAATACATACCAGCATAGTTGGTAATGTTAGCTTCAGTCACAGCCATCCATTTACCTTGAAGAGTTTCTATCAATAGAGGCAAACCTAAAATAGATCCTGGCCGAATTTGCCATAATGGCTGAGCATTAAATTCCGACTCATAGTTTGTAGTATAGCTTTTCAGCTGAAGTGCCCAGCCTCGAGATCCTGTCGGAAAATAAAAGGTGGAATTTTCTTCGGCAAGGTCTAGAGTGTGTAATTTCGGCTGTTGAGGAATCATGTAACGAAAAGCTATTCCCTCATTATATGCCCGAAAAACAAAATTAATTCGCCGGCCAGTTTCATTATATTCCTCTAACTTAAGAATACCCTGACGACAAAATCCGTACAACTTCCCCTGTGTCCCATAAGGCATAGTATATTTGTCATTTACGGTAGTCTGGTTCCATTCAATAAGTGAAAAATCCCGATCCAGCGAAGGTCCCTTTTGTAACTTAAGACCTAACCAGGATTCTCTCAACATCCTACTGCCATTATAAAAAACCTCATAATAGACTCGAGTTCCTTTGGGATAAGGAGTGCGGTTTTCTTTTAACGAAATAATAATAACAACATTGTTGTCAGGTGATTTCAGCTGGAAACTTTGGGCACCAAAAGTAAACTTTGACTCCACTTGAAGGAAACTAAAAAGAACTAGTGCCGTAATTATTTCTATAAGACCAATTCCTTTGAGACTCTTTTTTTTTCTGTTCATAACAGCTTAACCAAAATATCCAAAAATATTTCTGATAACTAGAAAGACTGGCAGGAACTACTAAAAGAAGAGGCACTTACCCAGAAATATCAATGTTGTGTCGTGTTCATTAAAAAAGTACCACTACATTATGGGTTAGATTCAAACTTTGACAACAGCTGTCCAATAACTTTTCACCTTAGATGGCTAGTGTCCCCAATCGTTCATTAGTTTGGATTTTTCAAAACTTCCGTTTAAAAAGTCGCAATAGGATTCAATGGAGAGCCAGTTCCTCCAGCAACAGCTAGTGGAGCAACGGTTAATAGAAACTCCCAGCGTTTTCGGGATTTGGATGCCTCGCTTACAGCCTCGAGATCAAGGACATCTAAAATTGGAGTTCCCATCCCAACAATTAAAACCATGTGAACAGGTAAAAGAACACCTTTAACGCGGGAAGGCATAACGTCAAGAGCCAAATCACTTCCCACAATGGCAACATCACGTTCTTTTAGCCAAGGTAGACATGAAGCATGCAACCCAGCTGAGCCTTTCATGATATCCCAGGAACCTTCAGCTTTAAGGCGGGCCCACCGGCCTGTACGAATCAAAATAGCATCACCTGAACTTACCTGAAATCCGGCCTTTTTCTCCCAAGCTTCCAGATCTTCTGGATAAATGGCCTTATCAGCAGGAAGGTAGTCCATTCCCCACAACCGAGGCATATCCATCAAAACAGCTCGAGTAAAAATCCCATCCTTTAGAGTATCTATAGAAAGCTTTTTGGCTCCGCTTTTAGTAATGATTTCGTCTCTCGAAAAATTATTATAAACTTTTCCTTTGTAAAAAAAGTGACACAAGGCATCTACGTGAGTAGTTGTAAAGCCATGGTATTTCACTGAATACTGATCACTTGCCCCAAGCGAATCAGGATCGAAGCTTTCAGGTAACATCGTATGCTCAAAAGGAGCGGATCCATCCTGTTCGACCTTAATAACATTATGAGCCATAGAAACAGAAATTCCTTCTTTCACCAGAGCAGCCGCTTTTTGTCTCTTCTCAGGTGTAATAAGATTAATCGTTCCCAATTGATCTTCTTTACCCCAACGACCCCAATTGGAAAGAGAAGACATCATTTTGTCAATATCTCTACTGGTCAGACTTTTAGAAGAGCGACAGAAAATAATTGGTGCTGTAATAGTTAACACTAATAACTGGGTAATAATAAAAAGTCGGGACACTCTCATTTTTTACTCCTCTGTACTAGTAATAGTTCGATTTGTATTAACTGCTTCTGTATAAGCTATCTGATTACTACTTAATAAAAGTCGTTCAGATTTGGGATAGAGATAGTTTACTGATGGGGTCACATCTATTCAACTGTTTTGGAGATTTATGGATGAAAATGTTACTTAGCTACCTCGTGTATAATACCAAGTAAGCCATGTCATTTAGGAGTGGATGCAATGCCTATTCATGTCAGAGCTTCTTCAACAACACAGGATAATTAACATAGTTCTATGCTTCTTAGTCGCCAAGGTTTTAAATTTTTTGCCTACATCAGTATTAGTGCTTTAATAAGCCTGACGATGTGGATGCTGATTTTACTACCAGAATTTTTGGTAAACCAAAAATGGTCCGACCAGAAAATTGGATGGGTGATAGGCATCTTTTTCATCGTTTCCCTATTCTCACGAATTTTTGCAGGTCACCTTGCTGACAATATTGGAAATGTACCCACTGCCTTGATTGGAGTCGCAGTTTCAATCGGAGGATGCACATTCTACTGGCTGTCGTTACACTGGCCAGATACTCTTTTTATAGCTCGAGCTTTACATGGGGCAGGAACAGCCTTGGTTTCTGGAGGAGCTCTTTTTCATTTGGTTCAATCCGTTCCTCAGGAAATAAAAGGACGTGTAATGGGATATTTTGGTTTGCCCGGGTTCATCATGATGGCCATAGGGCCTTTCTTTGCCGAAGCACTCCGTACTTTCTGGGGAATGAAAGGACTGTATACGGTCATCCTATTAAATTTCCTAGTCATTGGATTCATCCTTAAACGTCTTCCCAGACCGTTAGCTCCAAGAGGAACTCGAAGAGCAACTTTTATACACGCATTCAAAAGAAATTTTCCAAGTCTTAAACCAGTCATTTTTTTCGCCTTTTGCTTTAGCCTTGCATTCTCTTCATGGAACAGTTTTTTAGCACCAACTGTCAGTTGGCTAGGAACCGGTGCAGTTTCCGCTTTTGGCGTTGGCTATGGAGTGGGAGCATTAACAACCCGTTTAGGTCTTAGCCAGCGGTTAGACACAGGAAAAAAACGATTAATTAGTATCTCTAGTTTGATTTTTTATGGAGGTGGACTTGCCCTAATTCCTCATGCCAGTTACGCTTGGCATCTAGGATTAATTGGATTTCTCTGTGGAATGAGTCATGGGATTTATTATCCTGCTTTAAGTTCAATAGCAGCTGAAAGATTTCATCCACTGCACACAAGCAATGCTATGAGTTTATACCTATCAGCTGGTAACATTGGAATGTTTCTAGGGCCACCACTATGGGGTTTTATCGGTGATCGTGCCGGGACAATTTGGATCTTTGCCTTTGCTGGATCTTTGGTATTCATTTCAACATTGATTTTTGTAGTGACTCATTCATGGCCACCAGCCCATAAAATATTTTGGGCTATGCCCAGACGATTAAACCGGAACCTCTAACACTCTTAAAGGGTCCTGATTATTAATTTAACTCAGAAAAAAGAAACCTTTATGAAAAGAGTTTAAACAATGAACCACTCTATTAATAATACGAAATCTCCTTTCGCAGAACTTGATACAGTGACAGTGCTGATGCCACTACCTTTTAAAGGTGGACAGTTAAATCAAAAAGCCCATGTCAAAAATTTAGATTATTTGCTAAACAATAATTTTCTTGATAATGGACGGCAACGTGTCATTGGTATTGGGGGTACTAGTCTAATTCATCATCTAGATTGGAACACTTTATTTGAGGTTGTAGAGTCCACTAGCCAAATTATAGGTAAGCAAGCTCTCCTAATGGCAGGTGTAATTCCTACGCCAATTCCGCAAGCAAAAGCTTTTATTGAACAGTGTCTGCAATTAAAGAGACGCCCTGATTACTTCCTAATAATGCCAATACCTGGCCTCAGTAACCCTGATGGCATTGAGATTGAATTGCAGACTCTCACTGAATCATTTGGAACAAAATATGGAACACATTTCGTCCTGTACCTGAGAGATAGTCATCTTAAAACTGCCTATGCTAAACTAGTCCAAACATCCAAATACATTGCAGGTATCAAAGTTGGTACTCACCCTGAAGATGTAAAAACCCTATTTGCTACTGTACCATCCTCTAAACGGGTACTATGGGGAGTGGGTGACCGAGCTACAAATGCTGCTCGGCATGGAGCTAGAGGACACACTTCAGGACTTACACTAATTTGTCCTCAATTGTGTGATGAAATCAATAACGCTTATAGACGTCAGGATCTACAGGCATCTGAAAAATTAGAGCAAAAACTCGAGGCACTTGAAGAAATCCGATTTATGGAGAACCGAATCTATAATTATTCAGCTATTTTAACAGCTGCTCAGCTAGGTGGTTTTAAGGATATTGACCTAGGTGAAGGTGGACCTTTTAATTCCCCTCCACCACCAATGATTGTTGAAAAGATTAGTGTTTGTATGGAAAAACTAAAACAATATCACTAAATTTTAAAAACCATGGTTCGGACACAAAAACCTTTAAAGAATACTTTTACCCTTTCGGAACCTAGAACTCCCAAGACAGGTTCATCAGCCTCACAAATCATCACGCTCGAACAAATTCAAAAGCGTATTCTTTGGTTAAGTATGCAGATCGTCCATTATGCTAATAATGATTCAGGGAGGAATAATCAAGATAAGGTTGGTGGCCACCAGGCAAGCTGCGCATCCATCGTAAGCCTAATGACTGCACTCTATTTTTATGGTTTACGTTTTGGAGATAGGGTTTCAGTAAAACCTCATGCCTCGCCAGTCTTCCATGCGATTCAATATTTACTTGGTTATCTTCCGGAAGAAAAATTACGTCAGTTTCGTAGTTTTAAGGGTCTTCAATCCTATCCTAGCCGTACCAAAGATGTAGATCCTGTTGACTTCTCAACAGGATCGGTAGGTCTGGGAGCAGTCATTCCTAACTTTTCACGGTTGACCCGTCAGTTTGTTCAAGACCATTTTAAAAACCTTAAGCGTAATCGATTTATTGCTCTTATTGGCGATGCAGAACTAGATGAAGGAAACGTTTGGGAAGCCTTGGGTGAAGAAACACTTCAAGACATAGGACAGATTCTATGGATTGTCGATTTGAACCGTCAGAGTCTTGATCGTGTTGTTCCTAGTGGTAAGGCTCAAAAAATAGGGGAAATGTTTCGTATCAATGGCTGGAAAGTAATCGAATTGAAATATGGTTGTGCTCTCGACGAGGCCTTTAAACTGCCCCATGGAGAAAGGTTGAGAAAGCGTATTGACCTAATGTCTAACGATGAGTACCAGAGTTTGTTACGAATCAATGATGGAGAGAAAATTCGAAATAGGCTAGCTGAAACAAATGAAGGTCCAGACAAAAAATTACTCAAGTTACTTAGTAAATATTCTTCCGAAAAAATTAAGCCACTCTTAGCTGATCTCGGAGGACACGATCTACAAAAAATTATAGGCGGATTAGATGAAGCTGACAAAATCACTAATCAACCAGTAGTAATTATTGCCTATACCATTAAGGGATGGGAACTACCATTAGCAGGAGACCCATTAAACCATGCCAAACTTCTAACCGTTGAACAAATGAAGGAATTGAAAAATAGACTAGGGATTTCTCCTGGAAAAGAATTTGCCCAATTTGAAGCTGGAAGTCCAGAAGAAGCTTTCATTAAAAACCGTTTACATCAATTTCAGATTGATTCAAACAGAGAGAACAAATTGACTCCTAAAACCCCGGTTTCAATTCCCGAAAGTCTTGAATCAAATTACCGGGGTAATATATCAACCCAACAAGCTTTAGGACGTTTATTGACTGCTTTGAGCCGAATTCCTGAAGTTGCTGCTCGAATGGTTACCACCTCTCCTGATGTTGCAATTTCTACCAACTTAGGGGGATGGATCAACAAAATGAGAGTATATTACCCAGAGGAAAAAATTAATTTTTTTAGTAAGAATGCAGTAACTTCTATGCTGAATTGGGAACAATCTCCTAAGGGACACCATATAGAATTGGGCATCTCTGAAAATAATCTTTTCCTGTTACTCAACATGCTAGGGCTATCCCAGGAATTTAATGGAGAAGTACTTTTACCCTTTGGTACGATTTATGATCCTTTTATTGCAAGAGGTTTGGATGCCTTAACTTATGCCGCTTATTCAGAATCCAAATTTATCTTTGCCGGAACACCTTCTGGTATCTCACTTAGCCCCGAAGGAGGAGCCCATCAGTCTATTATCACACCATCAATTGGGATGGAGATGCCTAATCTGGTTTACTATGAACCGACATTTGCTCAAGAATTGGAGTGGATTTTTTTAGCAGGACTGAAACAGCTTTTAGACCGGAAAAGAGGTAAAATTCTTTATTTAAGACTTTCCACACGGTCAGTTCCACAAGCACTTTTTCCAATCAACCAGGAAAAACAGGCCTTAAATCAATTGAGAACCAACATTTTACGTGGCGGTTATCGGATTCTAGACCACCAAGCTAATCCACTTTACTCTCCAAAGAAAAATGTATTAAATATTTTTGCCTCTGGGGTAATGGTACCTGATGCCTTGGCAGCCAGCCAGCACCTGGAAAAAGAAGGGTTGTTGGCTAACGTCATTGCAGTAACAAGCCCCGATCTTCTTTACCGCGCCTGGCAACAAGGTAATAAGCTTCGGATGAAGAATCCTAACATCCACTCTAGATTTCATTTGGAACAACTAATTCCAACAAAAGAACGTCAAGTTCCAATTGTTACTGTGCTGGATGGCCATTCTCATACACTTTCCTTTCTAGGAAGTGTATTTGGTAGCCGGGTACTTTGTCTCGGTGTAGATGAATTTGGTCAATCTGGATCCACCCAGGAACTCTATGACCACTACGACATTGGAGTTAAAGCAATTGTAACTGGAGCTCACCAGATAATGCACTCCCTCTAGAGATAAAGAAGTTAGAAAAAATAGAGATCCTGTAGCCACAAAGTGGAATAGTTTCAACTGATGAAATAATATGGGTACAAGATGAAAAAAAAATTGAGATACCATTGAGAGGCCACTATCCACAATGATCGTTGTGGGTAAATAGGGCTATATATAAACGAATATAACTAAAGCTTCATAAAAACACTGAACATGGTCACAATTAAAATTTGGATCCCTACTTGGACGTGTTGTCTCCTGATCTCAACCTTATTATTAA
>CAYWYX010000091.1:0-8137 GCA_964462735.1 uncultured Acidobacteriota bacterium
TGTATAATGCCGAATGAACCATGGAATAAGGTATTTGTCAAATAATTGATGAGTTTAGATCCGTGCTTGGTAGGTATATAATTTAAAGTACCTACCTCGTTTATTGATTAATTCATCGTGAGTTCCTTGTTCTACAATCCTCCCTTCTTCAATCACTAGGATTTGATCTGCTGTGCGGATTGTACTCAGGCGATGAGCGATTACTATAGTTGTTCTACTCCTCATTAACTCCGTTAGACTTTCCTGAATGTACCTTTCACTTTCAGTATCAAGGTTAGATGTAGCCTCATCTAAAATTAA
This sequence comes from uncultured Acidobacteriota bacterium, assembly GCA_964462735.1. Lineage (GTDB taxonomy): Bacteria > Acidobacteriota > Terriglobia > Versatilivoradales > Versatilivoraceae > JAKUNG01. Next base: position 301 of record CAYWYX010000091.1, read on the forward strand.
TATCCTTGGGTTTGCAAGAATCGCCCGTACGATTGAATCTCTTTGCCTCTGTCCTCCGGACAGCTTAATTCCACGTTCTCCAATTACTGTTTCCAGTCCTTTTTCTAAGCTATTTGAAAATTTATCTACATGCGAAGCTTTAATAGCTTCGAGTAATTTAGTTTCGTCAGTTGTGGATTTACTGAATAGAATATTTTCCCGAATAGTTCCGTCATAAAGGAAATCATCCTGTAAGACAACACCAAGTTGGGAACGATAGCTGTCTAGGGTAACAGTTGACAAATCAACTCCATCGATTTTGATTGTTCCTTCGTCAGGGGTAAGAAAGGTTGCTGCTAATCCAGCAATAGTTGTTTTACCAGAGCCAGAACTACCTACTAAGGCAGTAACCGAACCTTCAGGAGCGTCAAATGAGATATTCTTTAGAACCTTTACATTTTTTTCATAGCCAAAACTTACATCACAAAAAGTAAGGTGACCCTTACAATCACTCAACTTTATTGACCGCTTCACATCTTCATTTTCTTCACTGAGACTCAATAATTCGTTTGTTCGATCAAGTCCAGCAAATGCTTCTGTGAATTGACTACCAATATTCCCCATTTGAACCATTGGAGTAACTAGTAGAGCAAGAAATGAAATAAATGCTACTAAATCACCAATAGTCATGCTTCCATTAATAATTTCACCACTACCAAACCAAATAATTCCTATTGTAGCGAGTCCAATCAATAAGGTCCCAGAACTCGTCACTAAACTTGTGACAGTCAGTGATTTTTTAATATTTTCAAAAATTCGGTCCACACCGTTTTCAAATACTTTGATTTCCGACTGTTCTGCATTGAACCCTTTAATTACTCGAATTCCTCCAAGGGATTCAGTCAATCTTCCAGTCACTTCAGCATTTATTTTCCCACGTTGCCGAAAAATAGGACGGATATAACTAAAAGCCTTGAGGGAAATTAATCCAAAGAAAAGAAGGGGTACTAAGACATAGAGTGTTAGTATTGCATTTAATTTGATTAGGATAACAAAAGCAATGCAAGAAGTTAGAACACCACCAAACATTTGTACCAATCCCGTGCCAACTAGATTTCTAACTCCCTCAACATCGGTCATAATTCTCGAAACAAGCGCGCCGGATTTAGTATTGTCAAAATAACGAACAGGCAGGTAAAGAACATGTTTTTGGACATTAACACGTAACAACGAAATCAAGTGTTGTGCCTCAACACTCAGTAATCGTGTTAGTGCGAATGAGCTACCTGCTTGAATTAGAAGTGCAGTTGCTACTCCAAGTAGCAGCATATTTAAGAGCTCAAGATCCCCCTTTGCTATCACATTATCCATCAGGTACTTAGTTGATCCAGGCAGAGCTAAACTTGCAATTCGATTAATAATGATCAGCACTAACCCGACAAGAACAAGTTTTCTTCTGGGCCAAATGATTGTCTGAAAAGCATATCGAACCATTGACAAAGATGGTTTTTGAAATTTTCTTTTTGTGTGGGTGTTATTTCTAATAGCCAGTTTAAATTCTCCTTTAATGAGAATGTAATTTTTCAGGAGAGATTCAAGAATATATTAATTGGTATTTATCACTTTTAATTTGGTTGTGGAGAAACAATTGATTCTGCATAAAGAAGATCTGCATTTAAACCATCATAGTATTGGAATTTTTGTCATTTAAAAACTTTTTTGATAGCCCAGCTGAATGGATAATCCAGATTTCATTTGGGGACCATTTAAATTTTGATAAATAGGATAGGACACTTCAATGCCAAATCGATCTGCATGATCCCCAGGAAAAATCTTGAACAGTTGATTTAATCCAGTACCCAGCTCTATGGTTTTTCCTCCATAATTATTGGGGTTAGCAGTTTGGACTGGAGCCATGATTACATTATTTCTACCATTTATCGGGTATTGATGACGATAAGTTAGCCTAAGGGAAACAGAGGTCTTTGAAGATAACTCCCGTTGTAACCAACCTGTAGGCGAAAGACTATTGCCAAAATGCCATTTATCTTCAGAAATGTTGCTTTTCATTCTTAATTGTCCGCCAAAGACCCAGTTTTCTCGAGTGGTAACATAAGTAAGGGCAGAAATTAGAGCGGTCGATTTGTCGCCTGATTGCATCCCATATGGAAGGATTATAGACTGAGTTGTATTCATTGGAGTCAGTACTTCACCAGATGTGTTTTCTTTCCCAACTGATTTTTGAATACCGAGTTGAGCATGCCATCTAGAGTTTTCTGTTTTTCGTAACTTGATCAGAGCCGAAACTGAAAAGTCAGACAAATCAAAAGATGAAGAATTAAATGTTCCAAGAAGTGTTCTGTCCATCATTCCTTTGTAAGTGTTTAACTTCATTTCTTTGCCCATAAACATTCCCATTCCCATAATAGTTATTGAATCAGAGGGAGCATACATCATACCTAACATTGTCATATCCATTTCCATATTTTGAGGGACTATGCTCAATTTCGGAGGCATATTACCCATTTGATAGGGATTGGGGAGTTCAATTATTTGGCCGTCTGAGACATCTTTATTTCCAATAAGATTCCCAGCCATGTACATTTTATATGTCTAAGGGAAATCATAGATTCACCTTTTTTGTGAAAATGATCTCCCATTACACCTATTGGTGCATGATCAACTGCTCTTTCACCATCAGCAAATAATATAGTTGTGGGGAGTAATGCTACTAAAAAAAAGAAAATATTTTTCATTAGAATGTACCAATAAAAGTTTTGATTAATTAAATTTTGATGAGCTAATTCTGAAAACTGAATGGTTATCGTCAGCCTTGTAAAAGACCTAATTACTTTTAACGAAATTAGTGTCTAGAATAGTTCCAGATTTATGTTAGTTGATTTGAATCGAAAATTATTCTGGGGTGGGGGTTGGGGGACATCAAAATAAAGGTATGGCTGTTTATCCAGATTGCTATGCATTAGATTAGCTACAGGCAAATGAATTGGATTTTCTAGAGAGGTTTCTTTTATGAAAAAAGGTTCCACATTAGTTAAATGAACTGATTTATCTTTTACACCACAACCATTGCGGAGATCAATTTTATGATAAAGTTGATTTTTCTTTGATTCCTTTGCTTCAGAGTGACACTTTCTTGAGGCTTTACCTTGAGAGGGCTGGCCCTTATACTCTGAAAGGCGTGATTTTTTTTTATAAGAAATGTTACAAAAATGGGCACAGCTGCAAGAGGATCCATGTTTCTTGCAGACCACAAGCTCATCACTTAATAAATTCATTACAGGACCTACAGGTAACAAGCTAGAACTTAGGACAGTCATCAAAATTAAGCTAGTTAATCCTTTAATAGTATGAATTTGCATAGGACTTGATGACCCACAGATTAAATTAGTCGGGTTCTTTTTTCGATCATTAATAGAGCACATAGCCTTGACGACTAAAAAATAATACCATAAATTTTTTGATACTTAACATCGTAGATTAAATGGCGGTTTTAGTTAACTGTTTTACATACAGATTACTTGGACATAAAAAATGAATAACAAACCCATTATTATTATTCCTGGCGATGATCCTCCTCAGTGCCAAGGTTCACCGCAATTAAAGAAGTTAGAGACTTTTGGAGAGATTGTTTTGTACTCCAATCGGCCAGAGTCAAATCAGGAAAAAATTGAGCGAGCTAGGGATGCATCTGTATTGATTAATTCTCGTAGTGCTGTTAAATGGCCTGGTGAGGTATTAGAGGCACTGCCTAATCTTCGCATGATTACCGTCTGTGGAATTGGAGTTGATGCTATTGATCTGACTGCAGCTAAAGCTAAAAACATTCTAGTTTGTAACATTCCTGGAAAAACAGCACCAATTGTAGCTGAACATGCATTTGGACTCATGTTTAGCGTCGCAAAACGAGCAGCCTACCAGACAGCTTCAGTTCGTGCTGGTGGCTGGAGTCGAGTTGATAATGTTTTTTTACAGGGTAAGACACTAGGAGTGATTGGAACAGGCAACATTGGGTCTGAGATGGTCCGGTTAGGTCAAGCCATGGGTATGAGGGTTATTGCTTGGACCTATCATCCCTCAGGTGAAAGATCTACCCAATTGGGAGCACCTTTTGTTGAATTTGATGAATTACTTAGGGTTTCTGATGTAGTTAGTCTCCATTTGAAACTTACCGATCTATCTCACCATGTGATCAGTCAAAAAGAGCTTTCTCTAATGAAATCTGGGGCTATTTTAATTAATGTGGGGCGTGGTGCTCTTGTCGATGAAGAAGCTTTAGCCTCAGCTTTACAGTCTGGGCATTTAGCTGGAGCGGGTATTGATGTTTATGGAATGGAACCTCCACAGATAGATCATCCGCTACTATCATGTGATCAAGCTGTCTTTACACCCCATTGTGCAGATATGACTCCTGAGGGAGTTGAATTATTGAATGAAGGTGTAGTTGAAAATGTAATTGCATTTTTGAAAGGTACCCCCCAAAATGTGGTGTCTTGATTGACAAGGAATTTTTTCGTATATGTTTGTCAGGTTTAAAAGATCTGTCTCAATGGCTTGAACAACTTTCAAATTAAGATAGCTTATTTCTGAAAATTAATTGTGCCAAAGCGTTGTGGAATGTGGAAAGAATTACCTAGGGTAGGACTCCAAGCTAATAGCCTACGTTGCTCAACATTCCCTATACCATCACAACGATAAAAGTTGATTCGCCAATGCATCCCGGGATTAATTTGTTTTACACCCATAGATTTAACAGGAATACTCATTTCACATACCCATGTTTTTGTATAGATGCGTGTGGCGTGTGTAAATCCAGAATCCCAATTAACATCTAACACTGGTTCATTATCAAGATTAATTGCCAAATCTATCCATTGGTTATTGGGAGCCACTTCAAATTCAAAATAGGTATTTATTTGCTCTGGAAAAGGGTTAATAAAGACTTCTACCACATCTTTATCCCATAGTTGCCAGAACTCAACATCAAGATTTTCACTTTTAAAGTGGTTAATTTCAAAATATTTACACCAATAAGCTAGATAGAAATGTGAAGGAGTATAAACAATAGCAACTTGGGTATCAATTCTTGGAATGTAACTTTTAGGTTTACGAAAGTGCTCCAGTTTTAATTTGGGTACATCTTGCCAAACCGCTTTATTCAGATCAGCATCAGGCACAAAATTTTCTGGAATTGAGTAAGCTGAGGTCGTATAGTTACTTGTATAAATGCTTGCCATATCTAAATTAGAAAGAAAACTACGTTAATTAATGATGGTAATTTTTTAGAAGGCTATGCCTCTCAATTTTCTTCTAGGGAAACTCATTTAATTTAACGGGCCGATTTTCTTTTGCTGAAAGGTCAGCCGCAAAAACTGCTCGATGGGTTTCGTAAGCAATATCAAAATTAGTTAAGGGCATTCGTTCCCCGTTTTTGAGACTATCAATAAAGGATTGAAACTGAGGCTGATAGGGATGGTCGCTGACATCTCCTGAATCAATCAAGGCTGTTTCTAAAACACTCCAACGTTCTTTGGTCAGTCCCTTAAGTTTTTGACTATAGATGCGATTATCAAGCAAACTACCCTCACTGCCAACTAGATGAATGTGAAAGTAGTAGGGTTGTAAGCAATCAACTACTGAAGCAACTTTTCCTATTTTCCCATCTCTAAATTTTAGTAGGGTTACTGTTGTAGTATCGTATTCATAGGGTTCGAATAGATGACTGCCAGATTTTGTGCCGTAGCTCGTTATTTCTTCAACTTCATTTCCTAAAAAGTAGAGAAGTCCATCAAGAGCATGGCATCCAGCAGTCAAGAGGCTACTGCCACCAAAGTCTTTTTTTATATTCCATTCATACTGTCCATACCAGGGCCCGATTCCATGGTAGTAATCAACCTCTCCATAGTGAATTTCACCCAGTAAACCGTTATCGATACAGGAGCGAATTAGATTAAAATGCTGACTAAAACGACATTCAAAGCAGACGCAGACTTGGACTTTAGCCTGTTGAATTGCTGATTTCATTGCCAATGCATCTGGATAGGAGATGCAAATTGGTTTTTCTATGATTAGGTTTTTACCTGCTTTGGCTGCACTGATTGCTTGCTGGGCATGCTGTGGATGAGGAGTACAGATGTCAATGATATCAATTTCAGGATCTTCTAACATAGACTGGTAATCAGTAAAAGTTTTCAATTGAAGACCATAGGTTTTCTGTAACTCTTTTTCATCAAGTTTACGACGAGAGCATACTGCAGTTACTTTAGCCCCAGATATAGATTTAAAGGTTTCAATATGCGCACCAGCTACCCAACCAAGACCAACAATACCCACTTTCAAGTCGCTCATAAGTATCTCTCCAATTTTCTAAGGACTCTGACTTTCTTTGATAATCTGATCGTAAACTAATCTAGCTTTGTCATAGGCAATTCTAGCTGATTCTAGTTCTGGTGGACGGATTCGCACACTTTTCATTTTCCAGCAGCGATCAACTGACTTTCGGCACCATTCAGCACTGCGTTTGGATGCTCTGATTGGTTTATTATTAACCAAGACAAAAATAGGATTTGAATGAGAACTAGGATAAATCCGGAGAGCAAGCCAACTAGATTTTTCAATTGGGTAGGTAAAGTTTAAACTAACCCATTGTCCATCAGCCTTGACCATCTTCTTTTCGACTGGCTCACCATTTACAATAAGTTCAATAGGAACTTTCCGACTCTTACCAGAACGAGCTCTTTCAATATGCCAATAAGGTGGTTGAACTAAACTTTGAGAAGCAATAACTTCGCCTAAAACGCTTTGCTCAATCGGCAGGTAAGCCGCTACTTTAGCTTTAACATTAACAATGTCGGGTCTTGAAATTTTCAACTCACTACTTTGAGTACCAGTACCTAGTTCGAATCCATTAATTGTGAAATCAATTATATGAGAGGCTCCATCTGACACGTAGCTCCTACCTTTTTGAATTTGTTTCATATAGGTATCGAACTTAAGGAGACCATCTAGTTTGGCATAACTACGTGCCATACCAACTCGATCATCAAAAATACAAGGAAAATCTGTTTCGCCACTAAGACGGGTTCTGAAACCGCTGTTGAGTGTGTGGTACCACATATTAAGTTCCCAAGGTGCTGGAGTATCTCCAGCTGAAAAGAAATCAATTACACCTTGTGTAACGGTCACGATGTATTCATTAGCTCCAATTCCATCAAACTTAGGAATTATATAGTTAGGTAAATTTTTTGTAGGCCGCATTGGTTCTAATCCCCACCCTGAATGTGCATAGCCGACTACGGCCTTTTGTTTTTTTGCCCATTTGAGGATTGGAAGTGTCCAGCTCGGCCATTCTTCTACTTTAGTTGTTCCTGGGAAATCATCTTCTTTTAGTCGAAGCAGACAAATGTGACCAGCGTGTGAAGAAGGGAATCCAGAGATCTCAACATCATAACGCAACAGGTTATTTTCATTTGATAAAGGATGAATTTTTCCAGTGAAGTAATTTTTTTGGTGGTACCAACAAGGCCCCCAAGTTAAATTGCAAGCGATATTAAGGTCTTCCCCTTGGGTTTGACGCCACATGTGTTCTGGTAGTACTCCTTCTTCAGGACTCTCGTAGTGACTACATCCAGCAGCATGTACGTGGTGGTCGGCACTGAACCATCCCATCTTTGCCATATGCACCCAACGTTTGAGCTGGAGGTTGACTTGAAAAACCTTTTTTCCTGTGGGGACCCGAAAGCGTCTAGTGATTGGAATATATTCGGGACCTCTGGTCATTGTAATTTTGTAGTTGCCTGGTGGAAGAAATACGTGTTCTCCAGATGCTCGATATACTTGG
>CAYWYX010000091.1:8147-8446 GCA_964462735.1 uncultured Acidobacteriota bacterium
TACTTGGGGATGAAAGAAAAAATCAGGAAATTCATCAAAAGCCGCTAAACGACGCGAAGGTAAAGGATATACTCCTATTAAACGTTTTTCTTCTCCTAATAGTGGAGAAATGCCTCTTCTTCTTACCAACGGGATTTTTATTTCTTCAGATTCTTCTAATATTCTTTCAATACCATCTGTAATGACTAATGAAGCCATTGAAGCAGGTGATCCGTCATCATCCTTGATCTGAAATACTACTGTAACTGAGGGCTGACAATTGAACAGGATATCAATAGTATTTCTGAAACCAATATCTT
>CAYWYX010000092.1:0-5273 GCA_964462735.1 uncultured Acidobacteriota bacterium
ACAAGTCACGTGGCCCCTATGGCGGAAAATTTTTGACGGGAACTCTTGAATACGATGTCGAATGCCCGCCTCTGCAGCAAGGGAAAAATATCATCCAGGTCCGACTTGTAAAACGCCCTCCTGGACTCAAGACACCTTTGAAACTCAGCATGGTTGAAGTGGATCTCAAATACCAGTCTGCTTAAGTTATTATTAGACCTGAAGTTTGTTCTCAAAAAACAAACTCAGGAGCTTAATTGCTGACTACTATTTCATAAAAATATAACTAGAGAAAAATAATGCACATTATAAAACAGAGTCGACGCCAGTTCTTAACAACTTCCACGGCAGGCCTGTTTGGTACTGCTGCAATGATAGGCCCCTGGAAGGCAGTACATGCTGCAAAAAAAACCTCTGATTCCCTGCATGGACCAATAAAAATCACCGACATTGAGATTCATGAAATCACTGACGAGTTTGTTGACTGGATTTCTTACGAACTTAGCCATTTTTATGGACCATGGAAACGAACTATCTACGTCGTCCATACCAATAATGGACTTAGTGGATTGGGCGAAAGTGGTCAGACAGAAAAACCTGAAATAATTGAACAGTACATTGGCACTAGTCCTTTCGACTGGATAGGTGATGAAACCTCTTTAGGGCTAGGAACAGCAATGTATGACCTCATGGGTAAAGCCGCAGGTGTTCCAGTATACAAACTATTTGGTCAGCGTTACCGCCGTTGGGTGCCAGTTTCATCGTGGACTGTTTCAACTCATCCTAAACGAATGGCTGTGGCAGTTAAACAGTTCGCTGCCATGGGATATACCTGGATGAAATATCATTTATCACCGTTTGAAAACGTTATTGATCAGATGGAAGCTATGCAGGCAGTTGCTCCTAAAGGCTTTCGAATCCACCATGATATTACGATGCACGGAACTAACGACCACATGTTTGAACTTCTGGAAAAGATTTCAAAGTATCCTATTGCAGGATGTTTTGAAGATCCGCTGGCTAAAAATGATATCGAAGGCTATGCCGAACTAACTAAACGCTGTCGACTCCCCATTGTTCACCATAACACACCGCTTCTTCATACCTTTGAGGTCATTAGGCGGTCAGCAGACGCCTACATGCTTGGTCATTATAATATTGGAAGAGCCCAACGACGAGCGGGATTGTTTGCCTCCGCCAATGTCCCTTTTATGTTACAAAATACAGGAGGAAATATTACACGGGCTATGACTACCCACATGCAGTCAGCTTTCAAAACTGCTAGTTTTCACCTTGTTAACGCAACGGAAAGTAAAAAATGGGATGTGGTCGAAGAACGGCTCGAACCTATAAATGGATTTATTCGGGTACCCGAACGCCCTGGCTTAGGTCTGACCTTGGATCGGACCGAGTTAAACCGGATTAAGAAGCTTCGCCCTCCTCAACAAGCAAAGTGGATAATAAAAACACGTTTTGCCAATGGAACTCGAATGTATAACATTCATGATCCCAAAAAATCTCTCTTCCTCGTGCGCCCTGACCGTTGGCGATTACTTCCCATGAGTTATGATTCACCATTAACTACTGAATATTGGGATGACGATGGATCAGTTGAATATCGCAAAATGTTTAACCGAATTCAACAAGAAGGAGTTGTTCTTCTTAAAAAAATAGATCAGAAACTTTTTTAAGATTTAGTTTTTCTTGACAAATCTCCTTATGAGACCTAACTTTAAGGGAAATTCAAGCACACTCCTTTAACATAATTCAAGGACTGCAGCTTGTGATATGTGGTCCTTACACTATCAAATGGTTAAAGTAGGGAGCTGTATATTGAACAGATTATTCAAATACCTAATCTCTTTTAGTTGTCTTTTCATATTAATCCAACTGTCGTTATTAGCGACCGATAACAACCGGTTTAAGATTAACCAGTGGGAACCGGAACTTCATTCCATAATTCCTATCGGCGGACGTGTAGGGTCATTATTGGAAGTTGAACTTCGTGGAAAGTATCTCGAGGGCACCTATGCAACCTGGTTAGGCCATAATACTTTTAAAGCAAAACTTATCCTTGTCGAGCCAGCTGACTTAATTCCTACAGAAGCTCAATCTAAAAATTTATCAACTAATGATAGGGAATATCGCCTTCTTATTAACCTTACGATACCTCCAGATGCTATGCCTGGACCAAAACCTCTGAGGGTTATTTCTCCCCGGGGAGTCTCTAATCCGGTCTATTTCCAGATCTATAAAGATACTGTTATTTCTGAGACCCAGCTACCTCATCATGTCCCTTCTCAAGCACAATTTATTAATATCCCCACTGTAGTTAATGGGGTCATTAAGAGACAGGGAGAGCTTGATTACTATAGTCTCGATGTTACAACAGGCCAAGAGTTAGCTTTTGAAGTTATTTTTAGTCGGGAAGCACTGGATAAGGGCTTTCGTCCCCAATTAAAGCTTCTTGAACCAGCAAGGAGCTGGTTCAAGTCTGAGCAGGCGAAACAATTAGCCTTTAATACCGAGATCAGAGGAGCTGTAACCGGAGAGGCAGGATCGGGATGGCGCTTCATTGATTCTACCCCAATTAATTCAGGATTAACCTATAAATTCACTAATGGAAAACGTTATCTAATTCAAGTTGCATCAGAAGGATTTAAAGGAAATTCTGATTATGCTTATCAACTACGAATCGTGCCTGTTAATTCAAAATATGATCAACACTTAGCCCGTTCAGACTGGAATGAACGAAGTTACCTAAGAGAATTAAATCTTAACCACTTAGATGCTCTGTGGACCCGAACAGTCACAGTCAATCAGCCAATAAGTTTTTCTCAAGGAGCGAAATCCCTGACTGAACAACTGAAACGAGAATCGTATTATTTTGCTAATAAGATCCTACCTTCCTCTTTAATAGCTCGTAAAGTGGTTAAGATTTCAGAACATGAACCAAATGATGAACCAATAAAAGCGTTACCTGTTGAGCTTCCAGTTATTATAGAAGGAGTTGTCGACCGACCCGGAGACGTTGATTACTTTAAATTTAAACTCAACTCTACCCAGCGATTGGCCTTTGAAATTGAGACACAAAACGTATCCCCGCCCCACTTTAATCCCAGACTTGAAGTCAGGAATTCGGCTGGTCAAACCGTTTTAACAAATATTCATCGACTAAAAGAATTCAGGAATCCAGATGGATGGGTACTCAAGGGGAACGAACCCAAAGTTATTGATACCTTTGATCAGCCAGGAGAATACTCGGTTGAAATCCGTGGAGTTACCTCTAGAAGTGGAAACCAAGCTTGCAGATACCGACTCCTAATCCGACCACAAATTCCCCATGTTGGGGACATAGTCGTAGAAACCTTGATGCGAGGGCATCAAGATACTCGGATTGATCCAATGCGAATCAATTTAGAGCCTGGAAAAGCAAAAGTCCTCAATATTAAAACCCAAATTGAAGAAATTGATGACAGATCACTAGATGGCCGTGGTGAAAGAGCCTTTGATTGGGGTGCTGGAGAAATAGCCTTTTCAGTAGAGGGCCTACCTAAAGGAGTAAGCACATACACTGGTGCAGCCATTCTTGATGTCGACGGAAAAGGCAGTTATGAATCGTTAAATCGGTACAATTTTCTTCCAGACACACAAAAGTCAATTCTGGTGTTACGAGCGGATCCCGATGCTGAAATTACAAAAACACCTCAAATAATTCGTATCATGGTTCGGCCATTAATTGATGGTCACTTAATGAAACCTCTACTGGCTGCAGAGCTTCCTTTAATGGTTGTCACTAGTCGTTCAAAGACGATAGCTAATAAATAACCCTTTAGTTTTATGAACACACCAATAAATCAGCAACTCTCTTTAATAACTGATGGGTCTAAGAGTCCACTTTGCTCGGCTATTATTCTACTGGCAAGTTTTATTTTTTTCACTGGCACCCATTTAGGTAACAGTGTAAGTACGCATCTAAAAATACCCTCTATAGATAAACCCAGCCCTCTTTCATTACGACTAATACCGGAAAATCCTTCTCTTTGGGGAGAAAACTCTACCCAACATTTCTTAGTATTAGCAAAATATACAGATGGGATGGAACGGGATGTTACAAACCGAAGTCATTTCAGTCTTTCTAATACAACGATCGCAACAATAGATGATAGTGGCCGCCTCACTGCGCAAGAAAATGGAAACATTACCCTTTCTTGTGAATTTACTTCTTTAAGTGCTGCAACCAAAATCACCATAAAAGGAATTTTAGAATCTAGACCTTTTAGCTTTGCCCGAAATATTGGAACTGTGTTGACAAAGCAAGGCTGTAACAACAGTGAATGCCATGGTGGAGTAAAGGGGCAAGGGGGGCTCAAGCTTTCGGTCAATGCTCTCTTTCCTAAGGAAGACTTCCGCTGGATCATTAAAGGAGGAACTTACCAAGTAATGTCAGCGGCAGCTGCAGGAGATGAAGTCTCAAGGATAAATCTTAAGGAACCTGAAACAAGTCTTCTACTGGTTAAACCAACCTTGACAGTGCCCCATGGAGGTGGAAAACAGCTAAATGTCAATTCTTCTGGGTACCAAACGATATTAGAATGGATTCAAAATGGGGCTCCCTATGGAGAAGAAGAAGCCATAAAAGGTGTCTATATTGAGCGATTGGAAGTCTTTCCTCAGGAAGTAGTATTAGATCAGTCCGGACAACACGGTCTAATAGTAACCGCTCACCTTTCCAACGGTCGCCAGGAAGATATTACTGACCAGGTATTGTATGAATCTAATGATGAACAAATAATCGAGGTTATTGGAAGTGGACAAGTAAAAGCTCATGCGGTTGGGGAAAGTTCTGTAATGATTCGGGCTGCAGGACAAGCTGCCAGTGCTCGATTTGGAGTGATTGCAAAACCTTTATTGCATTATCCCATCATAACTAAAAGAAACTTTATTGACAGACATGTTTTTAAAAAGTTAAAAGATTTTAACATCATACCTTCTAACCTTTCTGCTGATACAGAGTTCCTGCGTCGTATTTGTTTAGATGTAACAGGTCAATTGCCTCCACCTGAACGGATACGGGAATTCTTGTTAGATCAAGATCCCAAAAAACGGGATACTCTGATTGAAGTTCTCCTTAATTCAACGGAATACGTAGAGTATTGGACTTATTTCTTTAGCGAACTTTTTAGGGTTAAACCAACCGCACTCAATGAACACGCATTACTCCGTCAGGAATGGGTCCGAAATAATATCGCTCAAAATATACCTTATGACCGAGTCGCTCGTGAACGTATCGC
>CAYWYX010000092.1:5373-6755 GCA_964462735.1 uncultured Acidobacteriota bacterium
ATGGTAATGGCAGCAGGAAAGATCAAAACCCCGCTAAGTTGTTACATCCCCGAACTAAAAAACATGTGGCCCCTCAATTTCCAGATGGAAGATTACTTCCAGATCATGAGCGAACTGATTTACGGATGAGACTAGCAGAATGGATGACGAGTCCTAATAATCCTTTTTTTTCTGAGGCCATTGTTAATCGAATATGGGCTCATTTTTTTGGACGAGGAATCGTAGAGCCCGTAGATGATTTCCGTTCTACCAATCCTCCTACTCACCCCCAACTCTTAAAGGAGTTATCAAAAAATTTTGTTACACGTGGATATGATATAAAACATCTAATCCGAACCATTTTACAATCCAGAACTTATCAACTTTCCGGTAAAGCAAATAATACCAACAAGGATGACCGGGTAAATTATTCCAGAGCTCTCCCCCGTTTACTAGAGGCCGCTCCTCTTTTGGATGCTATTTCTCAAGCGACAGGTATCGACTCAGAACTCATTGCTTCTAGAGAGGGAAACGCTTCGACCGGTGCTCCACCTGGTACACGTTCTATCAATTTATTCCCAGGCTTTGCTAATTCCCATTTTCTTGAAGTATACAATCGTAATGATCGACGGGGCGTCCCTGAGAATAAACCGCAATTGACACTGCTACAGAGTTTACATCGATTGGCTGGTCCAACATTCACCACTCGTCTTCTAAAACAAAAAGGAAGCCACCTTAATCAATTACTCAAACAGCATTCTTCAGATATTAAAATTATTGAGGAACTCTATCTTCTGACTGTTTCACGGTTTCCAACGAATAGAGAAGTAAAGGGACTACAAAAGATGATTAAAGCTGAACCCTCAAGACGGAAAGGTTTTCAATCTTTGATTTGGGCACTCGTTAGTTCAAGGGAATTTGTGTATAATCATTAGAGTTCACTTAATAGAGAGAGGTCTACAATGAGTCCAAGACAACCTGTCAACATGATGTGGCCACATCCAATAGACCGCCGAGGCTTTTTAAAGGTAGGAACATTAAGCTATCTTGGTCTTAGCTTAGCTGACTACCTCCATTCTGCAACCCTTACAACCCCAAGTGAACAAAAGAAATCAACAGCTCAATCATGTATCTTGATTTGGATGCGTGGTGGACAAAGCCACTTGGACACCTGGGATGTTAAAGGTAATAGTGGATTTAAGCCTATATCAACTAACGTGCCCGGAATTCAAATTTCAGAATTATTACCAAAAGTAGCAAAGCATATGGACAAGCTGGCTATCATCAGATCGATGAAGAACGAATCAAATTCCCATCACGAGGGCAGTTATTATGCTATGACAGGCCACCTGCCAACTACGACTACACGATTCCCTAGCGTAGGCTCTATTGTATCAAAAGAA
>CAYWYX010000092.1:6855-8444 GCA_964462735.1 uncultured Acidobacteriota bacterium
TTTTTACAAGAGGAGTTGGTTCCTCCCTTTGATCAAGCCCTGTCAGCATTACTTGAAGATCTTAAACAACGTGGTCTGCTAGAATCAACACTCGTTCTTGTCATGGGTGAATTTGGCCGAACACCTCATATTAATCCTGGGCGAGGTCGCGATCACTGGGGACACTGTTGGTCTCTTGTGCTAGGTGGTGGTGGTATTAAAGGAGGCCAGGTCATAGGTGCTAGTGACGAACGAGGTGCCTATGTAGCAGAAAGATTAGTTACCATCGGAGATCTTTTTGCAACCGTTTACAAGGCACTCGGGATCGACTGGACAAAGACTTATCTTGGGCCTGGGCGAAGGCCTATTTATATCGCCAATTCAATTGACGACAAACAAGGTGAACCTGTCCACGAATTAATTTAGTTTCCGTCATTTGCTGAAGCAGAGTAATCTGGAAAATATTTCCATCCCTTATCTAGACCAGCTAATTCCTGAATTTAGTGAATAAACCTACCCTAAACAAATTATCCAACTAACGACCTAAATGGCAGAAAATTTTCGATCATTTTGGAAATTGACAAGAGGGTTGTATCCTCCATAGGCCTACCAATCAACTGTAAACCCATAGGTAATCCACCACTGGAAAGAGCAGCTGGCAAAGTCAGACTTGGACAACCAGTATAGGTCCACAACAAACTAAATCGGGGATCACCTGTTTTCCCAAGACCTCTTGGTGCAGCTCCTTCTGCAGAAGGAGTGACTAATACATCATATTCCTCAAATATTTTTAACATTCGTTTTCTAAATAAGCTCTTGTGTTCCTTAATCTTCGCAATCTCTTGAGAAGATACCGTTTTACCTTTTAATAATAACTGCCTTAGGTTAGGAGGATACCTATCCCTAAATCGACTGAAATATTTCTCATGGACCTTGGATCCTTCAGAGGAGATTAAGTCAAAATGATAAGGGTAGGCCTCAGAAGAGCCTTCTGGAACTGTTACCGGTTGGACTTTAAAAGATTGACCCTCCAAAGAACTAACACTGTTATTCAATACATTTAACATTTCTTCACCTGCTGGTTTTGCAGCAATATCACTAACCAAACCTAACTTAATTATTCTATTCCCTACTGGTTTTACGGATTCTTTAGTTAAAGCCTCCATTACAATTTGCATGTCAGAAACAGAACGAGTGAAAAACCCCACCGTGTCAACAGCGGGCGAAAAAGGAAAAATACCAGCAGTTGAAAATCTTTCAAAAGTTGGTTTAAACCCTACCACCCCACAATAACTAGCTGGTCGAATTACTGAAGCAACTGTCTGGGAACCCAATGCCAGCCGGACCATACCACAGGCAACAGCTGCAGCTGACCCACTACTCGAACCACCTGGAGTATGCTCAAAATTCCATGGATTACAAGTTATACCTGGATCAAGAAAGGCAAAAGGGGTTGTTACAGTTTTTGAAAGAACAAAAGCACCCTGAGCCAAAAGGCTTTTTACGATCTCAGCATCATGGATAACTGGCTCCCTAGAAACAAAGCTCGCATTGCACAAAGTTGGCATTCCCTGAACATCAATAATATCCTTCACACCAACAGACCAACC
>CAYWYX010000093.1:0-3992 GCA_964462735.1 uncultured Acidobacteriota bacterium
TAACTCAACCTTCAGGACCTCTTTTGACTAATGTTACTGAAGCAAGGAAGCGAGGAGTTTTCTTTGACGTAGGTCACGGTTGTGGAAGTTTTTGTTGGGAAACTGCTCGTCGGAGTTTTGAGTACCACTTTTATCCAGACACTATTAGTACGGATTTACATCGTTTTTCAGTTGATCGATTTACCAAAAATCTACCAACCACATTATCTAAGTTTCTGCATTTGGGAATGTCTCTAAACGATGTAATTTCTAAATCAACTTTGATACCTGCTCAGGCTATCGGACGATCAGATCAATTGGGAACCCTAAAGACAAACACTATTGCTGATATTTTTGCTTTTGAAATTGAAGAAGGTGAGTTTAAGTTTGAGGACACCCACATGCGTACTGAAATAGGTAAATACAGGATTAAACCCTTATTAGTGTTAAAAGCAGGGGAAGTAATTTACTCGGGGCAAATTGAAGTTCGTTTAAGAGAACTATTCGACTGCGATAAAGAATATTATCAAAGAATTGAAGGATCAGCCTAGCTAGAAAACAATATCTAAAACTGATTTAGTTTTTGACTGTATTCTTTAAACACGAATTCTTAGCATCCTCAAAAATTCACATTTGATTAATGTTCCAAGTCCATAAGACTAACTAGTGCCTCCGAGAAAAGAAGTTCACGGTTGTCAGTACTAGTCTTAAGATTGCGTGGGATAACTGGAGTGTTACTGTGTAATTTAAATTGGGTAGATGTTTGGCTGATAGGTACTTCAAATAGGAATGCACGTCTGCGTTTTCCCTTCGTTACAAGGCCGTCATATTGTTGACCATTGTCTAATAATATTGATAGATCCTTGACGGAATCCCCATGAGGATTACCCTCTATCAAGATTTGATAGTTCCCTGGTTTTGCTAACAGCTTCAAAACAGCCCCATTGATCACCCAGCCATCAGATTCTTCTGCTAAAGAGGGGGGATAGTCCCCATCCAAAGCAACTACTTCAGTAAACGTAATCCAGTCCGTCTCACTTCTTTGAGTTAAACCCCAGGGTATTTTTTTACTAAGACCCACAGGTGTTACACGAATAGTATTAATTCCCGGCTCAAGAACGACCTGAAATGCAAAGGTACTATTTACTTTTTGCTGGTTTAACTCAATTTTTTTGATCACCCTGCCATCTAGCCACGAAAAGATCACTCCCATATCATCAGCCAATGGAGTTAAAGAAACCTCAAACACTATTGTTCTTGGTCTTGTTGTCCATACAACTATTCCCCCTGGTCTTCCTTTTAAATAGCGCCCCCATGTATCTCCTTGCCAGGGAATTGGTGGATTCCAAGCATCACCCAAAAAGGTAAACCCTGAAGAAGAATTTGTGTCATAAATCTTATTCTCCCCATATTCCCAGGTTGGCTCAGACATTAAGTCTGCCATATCTCTAAAAATTTCTTTGCGCCAAGAACCTGGAATAGCAAAAATTGCATCTTTAATATACTTTTCCTTTAAAATATCTAGTTCGACACCTCTATACCATACATGTGTTTTGACATAGTTTAAGTAATCATAGTCAAAGGCTTCAAAATACCGTACTTTTCGAAATAACACTTCCGAAGCTGCAAAAGTAACACCTGTTCCAGCACCAAACCAGTAAACAGAACGTTCCTTATTTCCGTCCTGACTTTGAAATTCTTCAAGAGTTTCAGCCATTTTGTAATCGTTATGGTCCATTAATACAGACTGGTCATGGGGAAACCATAACAATACTCGTGCCCAGAGCGTCCCTGTTAGCATTAAGGAACCAAGTAAACACAAAGCAAAACTACAATAAAAAACCTTTTTTACTGCTGGATGTTGATAACTCTTGATCGCAACTAACAATCCAATACCTGCTGCAGCTGCAAAAAATACACTCCCCATTTCAGCAAATCGAATTCCTGCATATTGGGTTTGACTTCCCCCTAATTGATCCCATGCAAAATAAGTCAAAACAAGTAAATTACTGCTAAAAATCACCCTCAAAATCCAGTTTGCATGCTTTAGAAATAGCAGTACCCCTAAAAACAAAAATAAAGAGACTGGTATCCCAACGTACCAAACTATCCATTTTATTTTTAATGAAGAAGTTGGGAACAAAAGATCAAAGTCAACACTACCTGTTACACTTAAAAGGCTGTGCCAATTTTTCAAACCAAAATCAGCACCCCTAAATCCGGCTGACGAAAGCATTGAAACTATCCTTTCATATTCCGGAGCAATAAATGCAAAAGCAGCAATAAGAAGTGCACCCAGCGAAAGTCCGAGGTTCAAAAGGTATGAAGAAGGAGTTCCTTGATTGGTTTTATTAAAGGTCCTAGGGAAGAAGAGAATCCCAAAAGAATAAATAATGTACAAACCAATAGGGATTGTTGGACCTACAATAAAATAGGGGAGATAACTATGCAACATACTAGCACTAAAAATAGCCAACGCTAATACAGGAGCACGCCCACTCTGCAATCCAATTACACCAAGTAGTACAAAAAAAGGAAATAATCCCAAAACAAAAAAAGCAGGCACTGCATGAGAAGCTGCCATCCACAATAAAAGATTGGACAAGGTAACAACAACTGCTCCAGAAAAAATATAGCTATCGCCTTTTGCAAATAGATAGCCTAGTAAACAAGGTACTCCACCAACACATAACAGGAAGGAAAGTAACAAGCTAATCATGTATCCTTCGTCTAAGGTTGTTAAAGAAAAAGCCATATATGGAAGTGCTGTTAAACTTTGTGAAAAATATCCTGAACCTTTTTGCAACGCACTAACATAAGTTAAAATATTCCAGTTGGGGTATGGTGGTAATATTTCAATTTTGTCAAGTCCTTCTAGTGCGTCAGCAAGAAACCCGTTCTCTAAATAAAATTCTGCCACCCTCAGATAAAGAGAGGCATCTCCTCCACTAATTGCGTAATAACCAGAGGTGTTTTGATAAATGAAAGGAAAGTAAAATACAACTATTACAAGTATTAGTAATAGCAATAGGCCTTTAAGCGTAGAAGTTGTTGACCAGCTTTTCCATTGTGGTGGTAATTTTACAATCTCATAAAATTTCCAAGGGATGAAATATTGCAACAATCTATAAATTAGAATCACTGGGATTAGATAAAGAATATTTTCCCCAGCATAGTCCAATCTAACTAATAGAAGGCCCACTAGTACTAATGTTGCATTTCCTAAAGCTATCCACAAGATAGTATTAATCATTAAAGCACTGTGAATAAACCCTCTAGGATATAAACACCATCCAACCAGCAAAGTTAAACCAATCAACCAAAAAGTATTGATCAGTAACAATATAAAATCCATCTAGTTGTCTTCCTTGGAAATCAAATGAAAATTAAGTTTGTTATTCTAGTCGTAGGAGAATCTAGAAAAGACCATTTTAATCTAATGTTATCCTTCAAATCTAAGAAGAGTTAATACTATTTTTTAGTCCATTTTTCAAGCTCCGTAACAATAGGCAATGATGGTAGCTGTACTTTCCATTCTTCACAGAGATGAGCGAGAGGTGCTTTAAGAGCTGGGATTGGGTCTGATCCTGGGATCATATCTGACAACCTACTACGTAACCAATCAAAAACTTCTAATAGGTTAGAAAATTTTGATTTAGAAAAACTAACATATAAATCCTCAACAACTGTGTTCTCAAAGTGTCGCTTACTATCAAGATCTATAATATCGGGAAGTAATAATCCAGCTGTCCCTATGTTAATGTTCAATCTAAGTAATAATTCCTGATATACCCTACGGGCAAATTCGTCAGCTTTTGACTCTACTTCTCTCAAAAGCTCAAAGCCCTGTGAGGTAAGAAAATTCCCATGGGGTACAATTTGACAATAAAATTTCAGTTTGGGTTCAGTACCAGACGGTCGAATGGTTACGATAGAACCATCCATTGTAAATTGAATGACATTACGAGGAAGTCTGTCAGATTCACTTAAAAAAGCTCCAAACTCTTCTTGAT
>CAYWYX010000093.1:4092-8438 GCA_964462735.1 uncultured Acidobacteriota bacterium
TCACGAATTGTAGGGATTAAAATTACTCCATGACTCTCCTCTGCAGCCAATATTAAATCCTTCGGATGAGCAAAAACCTCACCATACTGACCCTTTTTCTCAAGAGATTTTAGAACCTTTGCTACATACTTAAACCCTACTGGCAAATCATCAATTATGGAACAGCCACCAGCACTCTTAACCATAGACCTCAATATTCTGGTGGTTACTAGAGTTGTAATAATCAAACCCTTCTTTTTTGGACCATTGGGATCAAGCATCAGAAAATAACCGAGGATAGCTGCAATCTGATTACCATCAAAATGATACCAACTTCCATCAGGAAGTTTGATTTCTAGGCCAACCCGATCAGCATCCGGGTCACTGGATAAGACGATCCCTGAACCAATTTTATCTGCAAATTCCTTAGCAGGTTCTGTAGCTTGCAATACTTCTGGGTTAGGAGACTTAAAAGGTATAACCGAAAATCCTCCATCAACATCCTGTTTAGGTGGTACCTTCACAGGAAAATTCAATCGTTTTAGTACATAACCAGCTGTTTTTAAACCACAACCACAGAGTGGTGTATAGACAATCGTTAAATTTGATTTTGGAGAAAAAATTTCATCATATAATGAAATGTACATCTCCACATATTCTTCATGGAGTTCCTTTGGGATCGGACAAATCTTGTTTGCATCAACAGCCTGTTCAAAAGATAAACTAATAATTTGGGTAGCTTTTTCCATTGTATCCATGAGTAGTTGATCGTCAGGAGCTACTGGCTGACTTCCAAACTGATCATAAATTTTTATGCCGTTGTCATCGGGAGGATTATGTGATGCTGAAAGGTTAATGCCACCTACCGCTTTTAACTGACCAATCAAAAATGATAGCTCAGGTGTACTTATAAACCCTTCTTTTGATAAAGGTTCTGCAAAATAAGCTGTAATACCATTACCAGCATATATTTCACAAGCTAGTTTCCCCAATGAGCGTGAAGAGGTACCCAAAAGAGGATGGTTTTCACCAATAAAATGATAAATTCCTGCAAAGTCATTAAAAACGCGAACATCGTTTGCAACAACTACAACCATGTCTTGGCGACAGGGGAAAAAATCTCTTAAAAATTGACAATGTCCCTGAACGGTCATAGCAACTGTTGTAGGATTAATCCGGTTAGCACCATAGCCAACTCGACCTCTTCTTCCACCAGTCCCAAAAGGTAAAATTTGTCGAAAGGCGTCAAACAATAATTCTATTTGTTCGGCCTCAACATGCTTGCGTAAAATATCTGGATAAGCATAAGGAATCTGACCAGAAAGCCAGTTCTCTAACTGATTGATAGCTTTTAAACCCTGATCTTGGTAGCGTTTTACCAGCTCTACAGAAACTTGTTTTAGGAATTGACTAGACAAGGCTACTATGCCCTCACAACTAAGTGATTTGATTAACTAGACCCTGAAATTCTACACGTTCTTTCCAACAACTACCTTGGGTGAGTATACAGTAAAGAAGTCAGACAAAACAGTCAGCTCTCTTGGGTAACTGCAAACAACTTCGTCTAACATATTGATACTGTGACGCCCATACTATTCACTGTATAATTAACTTAGACTGGTCGTATCGATACTCTAAACCAACATGTCTTCTAATAACCCTTCGTACTCAAGAAAACCAACCTCCATCCGCTACGGCGTTCTACTATTGTTAGCTGTAGCTGCCTCTAGTGCTTACTTGACCAGAATTTGTCTTTCAGCAGCTAATACTACTATTCAAAAGGATCTTCACTTCACAACCGAGCAAATGGGTTGGATTTTAAGCATGTTCTTCGTGGGTTATTTATCCTTTCAAGTGCCAGGTGGCTGGCTAGGAACTCGACTCGGTCCAAGATCTGCTTTTTCTATAATTAGTATACTTTGGTCACTATTTAACCTTTTGTGTGCCAAGGTAACTTCTTATGTTCCCATGCTTATTCTACGGGGAGCCTTTGGTGCTAGCCAAGCAGGATTGGTACCTATTACAACACTTGTTATCAACAATTGGTTTCCAGAAAAGAGACGGGGATTTAGCAGTGCTGTTATAGAAATGTCAATGTCTATTGGGGGTATGGTATCTCTTGGACTAACGGCTAGCTTACTAGAATACTATCACTGGAAAGAAGTGTTCAGCATGTATTCTTGGGTAGGAATTATCTGGGCAATTGTTTTTTTTCTCTACTTTCGTAACAAGCCCAAAGAGCATCGCTGGGTCAACTGTGCTGAAAACAGACTAATTTTTGGAAAAATTCCTTCATCCCCAGACTTACTTCAACAAACTATTCATAAGCCAAAACAACCAAGTAATACTTCTTCATCAAAAGTAGGTTCAGCTACTCTATCCAAAACCCTTATAAAAAATATGGTTACTAGTGGCAGTCTTTGGGGAATATGTTCTCAACAATTCTTAAGGGCTGCTGCCTATGCTCTTTTTGTAACCTGGTTTCCTGCATTTCTTGAGAAAGGTTATGGGGTAACACGAATAGATTCTGGATTATTTACGATGTATCCACTTATTTCTGTGGTCATTGGATTGATGACTGGGGGTCTATTAGTTGATTATTTATTAATTCGAACTAACAACAAATGGGTTAGTCGCAGTCTTGTTGCTTGTGTTGGTCTCGGTATATCCGGATTATTAACTTTATCCTCTATCTGGACATCTTCACCCTTACAGTTGGTTCTGGTTTTATCTCTAGGAGCTATGATTGGTTCTTTTGCGGGGCCTCCCTCATGGACCGCAACTATGGATATCGCAGGACGTTATAGCGGATTACTAATGGCAGTCATGAATATGGCCGGTAATGCTGGAGCATTCTTACTTCCTATTGTTCTTGGTTACTTAATAGGACATATTGAACGCACAGGAGGTGACTGGAGCCTTGTTATTTATCTAATTGCCAGTATTCAGTTATTGGGAAGCTCCTGTTGGATATTTATCAAGCCAAATAAAACTATAATTCACACTACTTTAGAATCGGAAAATCAGTAGTTAAGGTGATACCATTAAATTTCCATTCTACAGTTGAACAAATTGCCCATCATCTTTAATTCTGAGGAAATCATAAAAATTTACATATTTTTCAATAATCCATCTAACTTCTTGCATTATCCATAACCTTCGCTATGTTTGACATCATTATTTCCGGCGGTGAGATCATTGATGGCACTGGCTCACCAGCCATCCAAACTGACCTCGGAATTGTGGGAGAAACTATCGAAGCTATTGAGGATCTCTCTCAGGCTCAGTCTCGCCAAATCATTGATGCCCAGGGACTGTCTGTTGCTCCCGGGTTCATTGACACTCATACCCATTCGGAAGGAATTCTCCTAATAGATCCCCAGCATGCTAATGGTTTATTACAAGGAATTACCACTGAAATAGTAGGACTGGATGGAATGTCTTTTGCACCACTATCAAAAGAAAACTATCATATGTATGCTAGCTACTTGGGAGGACTGCTGGGTAATCCTCCACTAGAACTAGACATGAGCAGTATTACAGCATTTCGAAGCCATTATCATCGAAGAGTTGCAGTCAATCTAGCTTACCTCGTCCCTCATGGTGCAATCCGCTTAGAGATTCTAGGTTTTAATGATATTCCACTGGTAGGAGAATCTTTAAAAAATGCCCAAAGAATGTTACGAGAAGGACTTGACCAGGGAGCAGTTGGTTTTTCCACCGGAGCCATTTACTATCCTGGACATTGGGCAACCACCGATGAGCTCATTAAAATGTGTCAAACGGTTAACGAGGCAGGTAGTATTTATGTCAATGAACCTAGGGTAGGAAACCCTCGTCGAGCTTTTAAACAGGGAGGCGTCCTAGAAGGACTGGAAATTGCAAAGCGATCTGGCGTTTCAATCCATTTTGCCCATCTTAAGACTGGAATTGAAACCGCTGGAAAAACTGAAGAACTAATGTCTCCAGTCGATAAAGCTAAAATGCAGGGAGTCGATTGTAGTATGGATATCTATCCCTACCCTACTGGAAGTAGCACACCAGTCAGCTTTCTACCTAGCACAATTCAAGAAGGAGGACCTCATGCCATCATCGACCGCTTAAGAAAATCTAACCAGCAGAAAACAATTCTAGAGTTTTTAAAAACCCAGTCTTTTGCCAAACTTGACCAAATCATTTTCTCTTATCTATCAAAAAGAAAAGATCTTGAAGGAAAAAGACTGACTGCTATTTCTAAGAAACGGGAGAAATGTCCAGAACAGACTCTTTGTGACCTACTCCTAGAGGAAGAATTAAAGATTGGATATGTCAATGCACCTCCCCAAAATCAAGTCCTTTTGGATTGCATCAACCAAGACTGTATGAAA
>CAYWYX010000094.1:0-1616 GCA_964462735.1 uncultured Acidobacteriota bacterium
CATTGTTTCGAAACTTAATTCGAATTCAATGGACCTCGCTGTCCGATATATCAGTTAACTAAAAATGCTACACTGACTTTTCGAATCTACAAATTATTTTTATTTCTTGATACAGCTTTGTATCAGGTTAACACCATTGTAATGCGCTTAAACCGGGCGTCAAATTCATTTATTTTATAGGGACTATTAGATTTAATTATAAACGCTAACGATCCATCTTAAGTCCTACTTATATAAAGGGTTATAGATAAAGAGCCCCTAATAATTATCTAAATTATTGAATTTCATCTTCAAGACATTTGAAACGCTCTTGCTCGGAAAAGAAAATCGACGATATTACCTTCATGAGGCTGATGCCAGTTAAGTTTGATCGTAGGTACTGGTCCCAAGTTCAGGCGGTCAATATTTCTAGCGTCGATTAGTTCCCTCCGAAAACTCTCATCCTCAGTGATAGCTGTTGCTACTAAAGTATCTCCAATTGAATTAATCATTCTGTCCTGGGGACAGGCAACTACGGAGACAAAGGGATACATATATTCTTTTTTCGCCATGCTTACATCTGAGGAATGGCAATGAATAACTGTAGGCCGCAGAAAGTCACAACGTTCCTGGTGAACTAAGCGATCACCATCACGATACCGATTCGTTACCTCCTCAGTTCCAGACTCTTGCAAACCAGTATCTATATCTTCAGAAATCGCTTTGGCCTGACCTGGGACGGTAAATGCAGCTAAGGCGGCCTGTTCATTTTCAGGAGGTAGAGGGGCAATGGGACCTAGTCGTTTAGAAATTGCATCAGCAATTTCTTTGGTATTTCGTGAAGCCCAGATACCTGAACAATTAATACAGCTCCGACCACTATTGACTAAAACACTATCTACCATTAGATCTAGGTATTTTTCCCAGTTATCGACCTGATCATCACCAATTAGAATCTTACTAAAACCAGGCCCATGAACCTGAACTGCGGGGTTACTCTTATATTGATTTACAGTAGCTGTTCCACCAAAAATTAGACTGCGTGGAGAATGACTTAATACAGCTGCTCCTACCTCTCCAGCTCCCGGATAAAGAGCAATTGCTTGTTTAGGAATACCAGCCCGAATAAAAGCTTGGGACATGCGCCATGGAGTCCAAGGTTCTTGTGGACCTGGTTTAAGCACCAAACCAATTTTCAATGGAATAACTGGCAACCAAAGACTATGCACTCCTGGCGAGTTAGAAGGAAGGACCATTCCAAGTACTGGAGTATTTGCCTGGTAGCTTCTCATCAGTCCTTCTTCTTCCCCATATCCTTTAGAGAGAATTTCTAAATCTAGTCCCCTTGTAAGTGAATTAAGAATGTTTTCTATTTCATCTAAAACATATTTGAGCTTTTCCATATTCATCCGACACATTTTCTCCGGGAGACCAGTAGTTGCAGACTGTTGTCGGACAAAATCATCAGGTGTTTGGGTCCCCTCCCCTAATGGAAGCTCTGCAGAAGAAAAATATTCTCCTGCTTTACGAATCATTGCTAGAAGATCCTTTGAAGAGAATTCCTGCAACACTTTACGTGCTCGTTCTGCATACCGCATATCTCTAGCAATTAATCCTGGGTTAGCCTGACTAACTTC
>CAYWYX010000094.1:1716-4434 GCA_964462735.1 uncultured Acidobacteriota bacterium
GGTGCAAAGTAGGTAATTTTGTAATTATCCTCAGGCCCACTCAATGGACTAGGTGCTAACCCCATCAACGTATTGCCATAGGTTGGTGCTAAATATACATCCTCAAGAAGTTCTTCCCGTGCAAACCTATGCCACTGAGGGGTAAACTCTGTTCCACCTGAAAAAATACCAGTAATACCAGATTCTTTAATACTCGAACCTTCCTCTTCTAACCGAGTGGCAAGAGCTTCTAAAAGTTTAGGAGTAGTAAACATACATCTAATTTCATGTCCAGCAGATAAAACAGTCATAGCCTGATCAATCACATGATCTTGATAAGCTTTTAAATGTTCCATCCAACCTAACTTAATTAACTTAACAACCCAACGGGGATCCAAATCCACACAAAAACAAATTCCACCACGAAAATGGGCTAGGTGTTCAACAGCAAGTCTCAATCGACGTGGTCCGCTGGGACCGAGCATTAGCCAATTGGAATCTGGGGGGAAATATTTTTCAGGAAGAGTTTCTGAGAATAATTCATAATCAATCCGAAAATCCTGCATGTTGATCCGACTCTTAGGAATTCCAGTTGTACCGCCAGTCTCGAAGACATAAACCGGATGTTCATTTAATCCCTTGGGAATCCAACGGGACATAGGACCACCACGTAACCATTCATCTTGAAAGTTTCCAAATTTTGCGAGATCCTTAAAACCCTTTATTTCCATTTTAGGATCCCAATCAACATTTCTGGCCCAGTCAAGCCAAAAAGGACAACCTGTTTCTGGACTAAAATGCCAGTTAACCATCTCCACTACATGAGTATTTAACCGTTCTTGATGCTCTAATATTTTCTGATTAAATATCTGCTCTTCAGAATTAATAGTTACCATTCTCAACCTATTATTTGTTC
Source organism: uncultured Acidobacteriota bacterium (assembly GCA_964462735.1). GTDB lineage: Bacteria > Acidobacteriota > Terriglobia > Versatilivoradales > Versatilivoraceae > JAKUNG01. The sequence continues at coordinate 2,612 of CAYWYX010000094.1, forward strand.
TTAACAAAAGGTCAAGTATATCCTATTTTTTCAAAAAACAGGATCTTTATGAATCTTGAAAAATTGAGTAAAGTAGTGTCAGAATAGAAATAAGTCTGAACTTTTTAAGCTATTGGGAGGCCCCGTGGATTACACTGAATTACCTGACTCAAAAAAAATTAAACCAACCAAAGTTTCTTCCTTAACCTACTACTCTGAGGGTCCTGTAATTGACTCTTCCGGGAATCTTTATATTTCACATGGTAATGCCATATCGAAATTGATTGAAGAAAAGACACTTATTCCCTGGACAACGACAACAGCTCCAAATGGACATAAAATCCTACCTAATGGTAACCATCTAGTTTGCGATGGAAAACATAATGCCGTTCTCCTACTTAACCGAAACGGCAAAATAATCGGAAAGGCAGCCAGTGGATCCTACAAAGATCTAGAAATAGCCTCTCCTAATGATTTATGTTTACATCCCAATGGTGGATTTTATTTTACTGATTCACTCCCAAAAGTTGGTGTTGTCTACTATGTCAATCACGCTAAAACAATTCATGTTTTAGCTCGCAATCTTGACATTCCTAACGGGATAGCATTGTCAGAAAATTGTCGTCAACTATTTGTATCAGAAAGCTCCACTAATCGTATTTTATTATTTGAAATAGACGAAAAAGGAATGTCTACTAGTTCCCCAACAATTTTTGCGGATCTCCCAAGAAATGAGAAACAAGGTAAAGATGCTGTTAATATGCCAGATGGCATTGCGTTAGATGCTGCCGGCAGACTCTGGGTGGCTCATTATGGAATGCAAGCAATCCAGGTTCTTTCTCCTGCAGGAAAACTCCTAGCTACTTATGACACAGGAATTCGTTGTACTAGCAATATTTGTTTTGGTAGCAAAAACTTGACTACAGCATTTGTTACAGGAGGAGAGGGGGAACCAACACCAGGAGCCCTAATTCGTCTAAATGTTGGAGTACCAGGACTTCCAGTTCTCCGCTAGGGCGTTAAAGAAACAATCTTACTTCGAGATAAGGTTTAAGACAGTTGGATCAAAACTTAAATTTACACATCTAAGGAGCGGAAGTCTGTCTAACTGTTTAAAAAAAAGGCAGGTCTATAAGCCGAATTCTGTACCTTAATTAAAGGCAACGGTCATTCCTCTAGCCTAGAAGTTGCCCTCTAGGTCAAGCATTCTACCCGGATGTCAAACGGCGCGGGTAACGCCTCCATCCCTATTTGAACTTGCTCCATGTGAGGTTTGCCAGGCATGCTCTTTGCAGAACACCCGGTGCGCTCTTACCGCACCATTTCACCCTTACCTCGTAAGAAGATTAATTCTAACTAACCCAACTCCTGTTATCTTTCAAGGCGGTATATTTTCTGTTGCACTATCGGTACTCATAGAAGCCTATGAGCCCCCCGTGTTACGGGGCACATTACCCTGTGGAGTTCGGACTTTCCTCCCGCCCAAATATATTGGGCCAGCGACCGTTCGACCTGCCTACTTAATTCTAAGGGCTTACTAGAAAACTCGTCAAGGAGCAACTCATTATACTGACGACTCCAAAAAACTAATTCGAGGACAAAGCTCCCCTTGAAACTTCAGAATTCTCTCCTCTTTATTAAGATTCAACCTAGCTTCCACAGATACATTTTTTGGTTTATTAAGAAAGATTCTAGTTAACCCGGTAAACCGTTTCCATTTAATGTATCATTACAAACAGAATAAGCTTTAACTCCAATTAAACTAGATACCTTACTATGGTGACGTATTTTAAAGCGTTGACAGTTGCTGGTTCAGATTCGGGCGGTGGAGCAGGAATTCAGGC
>CAYWYX010000094.1:4534-8331 GCA_964462735.1 uncultured Acidobacteriota bacterium
CCCTGCTGATTGTAATGTTCTATGATAGGCTCAACCTCTTGGACATATTCACGAAAACGCGCCTGCACTACTTCAGGGCGATCATCTTTCCTTCGTTTATATTCGACTCCTTTGGGAGGGGGGTTAGTCTCTAAATTGTAAGGAACTCCATTTAAATCAATGACGCGACTAGAAAGTCTTGTCAAAACTTGCTTTTCAGTAACTTCAAATAAAACCACACATGACAAACTCAAAATCTCATCAAGAGCTTTAGCCTGCCCAACTGTCCGAGGATATCCATCTAAAACAAGTCCAGAATTACCATTCTGAATTGAAAAAGACTTAAACAAGTCCAGAACGAGTGGTTCAGGAACAAGTTTACCCCCCTGAACATATTCTGCTGTTTTTCGTCCAAGATCAGAACCCTTGTCAATTTCGGCTCTCAAGGTTTCACCCAGCGAAAAATGTTTAAGACCAAAATGAGCAGCCACCAACTTAGCTTGAGTACCCTTACCACTCCCGGGTGGCCCAAGAACTGAAATATTCATAAAGATTCATCCATTCTTTTTATTAAAATAACTAACCAAAAATTGATAAACCTGCCACAAAAATCAATATTACCTTAAGGATTCTTTTTTCGGAACCTACTTTTTACTTAAAATCTACTCCTAGCCTATTTTTTCGCAAATTCTGATTTTCGATTAATCTTGACAGGTAATGCTGTGCTAGCGACAATCCATTTTTCTGTCTAAAAGGTTTTTGTCGAATATCAGGTTGATCTGCCTAAAAGAGGTAGCTCTACCAATTGAATCTTCGATAGTAGACTTTCAAATTCATGAAAATTCTCTCGATTACAGCTGGAGCTGCAGGAATGTACTGTGGTAGCTGTCTGCGTGACAACACTTTGGCTCTGGAACTGAAGAGAATGGGGCATGATGTAATTTTACTGCCTATCTATACACCCACTCTTACTGATCAAACTAATGTTAGTCAGGACAGAGTATTTTTTGGAGGTATTAGTGTTTATCTGCAACAATCCAATTCAATTTTTAGACAGACACCTTGGTTTGTTGATCGTATTTTAGATTCAAGTTGGTTGTTGAACCTATTTTCTGGCTTTGGAATTCAAACTAGTCCCCAACAGTTGGGAGCTTTAACACTGTCAATGCTCCAAGGCGAAAATGGATTCCAAAAAAAAGAACTAACTAAACTAATTCAGTGGTTAAGACAAGAAACACCACCAGATATAATTAACCTTCCTAATTCTCTCCTAATTGGCCTAGCTCAACCATTGAAGGCAGCACTAAAACGGCCGGTCGTATGCACTCTTCAGGGAGAAGATCTCTTCCTTAGAGGTCTTCCTGAACCGTATCAAAGCGAGGCACTTAAACTTATTCGTTCAAAAGTAAAATCTGTAGACGGTTTCATTGCAGTTAGTAATTATTGTGCAGAGCATATGCAAGCCCTACTAGAAATACCTAGGGACCGACTACACACTGTTCCTCTTGGAATTCAAACTGAACCGTATGTAAACAACCATCCATTGAAATCAGAGATTATTCGAATTGGATTTTTGTCTAGAATTTCTCCTGAAAAAGGCCTCCATACTCTTTGTGAAGTGTACAAACAATTGCGATTGAGAAAAGATGTTTCCTCTGGCAAGCTTAATGTGGCAGGTTATCTTGGGTCTGAACACAAAACCTATTTAAAAACAATACAGTCAAAAATGAGCCAGTGGGGATTAGCTAAGGAATTTAATTTTCACGGTACGTTAGACCAGAAAGGAAAGATACGCTTTTTTGAAAATATTGACATTTTCTCTGTACCTGCAACTTTTAATGAACCAAAAGGAATACCCGTTCTAGAGGCAATGGCTAGTGGCATTCCCGTAGTGCAACCTCGTCAGGGGGCATATACAGAAATAGTAGAAAAAACGGCTGGGGGAATCTTAACCGACTCGAATAGCAGTGATAGCCTGGAAAAAGGGATCTACTCACTATATAAAAATCCCCAACTTGCAGAAAAATTAGGGGAAAATGGCAAAAAAGGCGTTTGCAATTTTTATAGCAGTTCACACATGGCTAGTGCGGCACTCGAAATATTCACTGACATTGCAACAAAATTTATTTCTACTGTTACCCAGCCATAAACATCTTTTTAACAAACTCTTTTGAGAAAATATTTAAGAAGTATTAAGCCATAATTGTAGAATAGGTTCTACCATGCTATCGCTAAACCAACTTTCTAAGGAATATATGACACCTCGAGGTCCCTTAAAACTTCTCTCTAATGTTTCACTGTCTCTAGATCAAGGAGAGGCAGCTACAATTATGGGGCCTTCTGGTAGCGGGAAAAGCACTCTTTTATTTATACTAGGAACACTGGAAACACCAAGTGCTGGAGAGGTATTGATTAATGGGTGTAACCCCTTCGGTTTATCTCAAAACCAACTAGCAAAATTTCGCAATAAACATATTGGCTTTCTCTTTCAAGACCACTGTCTCCTTCCACAGTGTTCTGTTTTAGAAAATATCTTATCGCCTACCCTGATAACTCCGTCAACTGACAATTATAGACAACGTGCCCTTTCCTTAATTGAACAGGTAGGCCTAAAAGAACGAATAGACCATTTCCCTTCGGAACTTTCAGGAGGGGAAAAACAGCGCGTTGCTCTTGCCCGAGCAATGATTAGAAAACCCTCTCTTCTACTTTGTGATGAGCCTACAGGAAATTTAGATCGTCAGTCTGCTGCATCTGTAGCTGATTTGTTGAAAGAACAACATCAAAACTATGGTTCAACATTAGTTATAGTTACACACAGCTCTGAACTGGCCTCTAGATTCTCATCTAAATACCAGTTAAATAACCAACAACTCCTACAAACAAATTGATTTGGATTATCTTGGAAATATATTAAAGAAGTGACTAACCCTTGTTAAATATGAATGTCGTTTCTCTTGTTAGAAGAAGTTTGAAATATTATTGGCGAACAAATCTAGCCGTAATTTCTGGAGTGTCTATTGCAGTTGCAGTTTTAACCGGTTCTCTTCTTGTTGGTAATTCCGTCAACAAAAGCCTACAAAAGATAGCTTTAACCAGATTAGGCCAAACGGACTTAGTTCTTAGTTCTAATTCCTATTTTACAGAAGCACTAGCAAATAAAATCTCTTCTCACCCTCTTTTTGCTCAATTATTTAATAGACTTTGTCCAATGTTTATTACTGAAGGTGGAGCAAATCATCCTAAAACTGGACGACGCTCTTCTAAAATCTCGGTATATGGGATTGACAAACGTTTCTGGAGATTCCATCGCCATACTAATCATCCAAAGTTCAAAACAGACCGTCAGGCCCTGATTAGCTTAGAAGTGGCTAGGGACCTAAGAGTTCAAACAGGGGATTCAATTTTATTAAGGATAGAAAAACCATCTCACATTCCACGAGATTTTCTGCATGGGAAACGGGAGCAAGTTGGACGCACCATGCGTCTCACGGTAACCAAAATTTTGTCAGTAGCTGAACTAGGTGATTTTTCTCTTAAATCTCAGCAAGGAGCCGTACGCGCTATATTTGTTCCTCTATTAAGATTGCAAAAAGATTTAGAAGTTTCTAAGCAAATCAATACCATCCTAATAAAAAGTAGATCTCCTCGTAAAAATCTCCCTCAAAACAAGTCTAGAGAAGAAATTAATAAGCTACTTAATATTCTTCGTGAAACATACTCTATCAGTGATACTTCTCTAAATCTCCGAATTCTCAACCAAGAAAATTGTATTTCTCTCGAATCCTCTGGAACCCTACTTAATGATGAAATAGTTG
>CAYWYX010000095.1:0-6597 GCA_964462735.1 uncultured Acidobacteriota bacterium
CTGGAATCAATCCATACAAAGATAACCCAAAGGCTATTGCTACTGGTTCTGATTTGTATCAACAATGGTGTCAGTCCTGCCATTTAAAAGATGGCACCGGTCGAATTGGTCCCAGTATAGTTGACAATACATATAATTATTCCCGAGGAGATACAGACGTTGGTTTATTCGAAATAATTTTTGGAGGCGGAACGGGGGCTATGCAGTCTTTTAGTAACCGTATGAGTCCAGATGAGATTTTGAAACTTATGGCTTTTATCCAAATTCTCAAGTAGATCAGGTCATTACTATTGAAGGACACCTTAAAAGGTTTTTACGTGTGAAACCTTTTGTTTATTTAAACAGTGTTTGCTACAATTTATTGATCGTGGCTAACATTCTGTTGAAATCCAATAAAAAGAATCGAATAGCCAAATCTTTTGTGTTTTTCAGAAAATTTTTTATTTTAACTCTATAACTGTTAATTTTGAAAAAGTCTCAAATTTTAAAAAGTGGCTATTGGATTTAATGGTGAACCTGTTCCTCCATTTACGGGCAAGGGAGCAGTGGTTAGAAGGAAGTCCCAACGTCCCAAACGGCTTGCTTCAGCACTGACAGCTTCCAAGTCACAATTGTCAAATAAAGGTACCCCCATTGCAATTATAGAAAGCTGATGAATTGGGGATACAACTCCTTCAATGCCAGACGGGGCAACCTCACTAGCTGCATCACTTCCAAGCATCGAAATTTCGCGTTGATGTAGCCATTGTGCACAGGATGCATACATGCCAGCTGCTTCTTTGGTGATATCCCAAACTCCTTTTTCTTTTCTTCTTGCCCATCGTCCTGTACGAACGAAGATTACGTCACCACGGCTTACTTTAATCCCAGCTTTTTTCTCCCAAGCATCTAAATCTTCTGGGTAGATTGCCTGTTTTGGTTCTAAATAGTCCACTCCTTTAAGTAAAGGGATATCAATTAGTATGCCGCGTGTAAAAATCCCCTTCTTAAATTGCTGAATTCCTAGCTTTCCAGTGCCACTATTTTTCACTTCAAGCTGTGAGAATCCATTAAACATTTTACCTTCAAAAAACATATGGCAAAGTGAATCCATGTGAGTGTGAGCCCATCCATGGTACTGTACTGCAAACTTGTCGTTAGAAAACATTCCTGGACTTTCCCCAGTGAGTAGCATGGTGTGTTTAAAAGGATACGGATTATCTATTGACTCTTGTTTTTCCACATCACGAGCTAGGGATACTGATATTCCTTCCTTAACTAATTTTGCAGCATTTTTTCGTTTTTCTGCTGTAATAAAGTTTAAGGCACCAAGTTCATCAGTTTTGCCCCAACGTCCCCAGTTCGACAGTTCCTTCATCCACTGGTTTATGTCTGCTTGAGTCAGGTTTTTTCTTGATTCAACAGCAACTCCTGGCACGAGGAAAAGTTTTTGCCAGAACCCAAACCCTATTGCGAGGACTGCTACAATTAAAATGATTGGACGCCAATAACAGCATCCAAGTGAGATTTTCATTAGTTTCTTCTCCTTTTTAATCTTTGAAAATTAGGATCATTGGGATATCGAGCGTACGAACTTCTTAAAAATAAGCATTTAATTCCTCATTGGTCAGTCGATGGACAGTACTTTTGACTATGTTACTGTTCACTTGAATTAATCGAAAACCTGGAGGATTTGAGGCTATTTTTTTTGTATGAGGCATTTCGCTAAACTGAAAAGAAATTGCAGGAACTGACATAAACTGTAACTCTTGTGCCTCAATATGACATTCAAAATGAATATGACCAAAAAAAACTGAGTGAACACAACCGGCCTGTTGAAGAATCTTTATTAAATGATCAGGTTTTTTTAACATTAGATTATCAATCCATTGAACTCCAACAGGCACAGGATGATGATGCATAAAAATAAATGTAGGCATATCATTATTCAATAACTTCTCTAACCAAATTAGTTGTTCCTTATCAATCTGCCCCCAGACCTCACCAGGAACTGAAGTATCCAAAACCACGATTCGCCATCCAGCCTGATGGAAAGAATAATAATAAGGTCCATCAGATGTTTCTAATTCATTCAATAATTGGCGACGCAAGAGCATTCGGTTATCATGGTTACCCATAGCATAGTGAACAGGCATTTTTAAAAGTTGGATTTGTTCTTTAAAAAGAAGGTAGGCTTGTTCTGTTTCAGTAGAAACGGCGTCACCTGTGTAAACACATAGAGAAGGAAGAGGTCTAATACCGTTGATACAGTGAACTGCTGCTTTGAGATTAGCAGCAGGGATCACACCATAGACTTCATGGTTTTCTTCCTCATAAACATGAGCATCTGACAATTGCACAATCGAGAAGTTATTGCTAGTGACCATCCTATTGGTTGCCTTATTTAGTGATTTATCGTTGAGATATTTTATTTTGGGACTGAAGATTAGACTTTACCACGAATAAAACCAGCTAGCCAATCGAACAAAGCTATTAGGGCAACAGAGCTTCTTTTTTAAATTACCTAGCTAAAGTACTTTGTTAAATTAATCACTTGAAATGAGCCTGAGAAATATTTTGTAGTTGTAAAAATGATTCGGTTAAAGGAAAAGAGAGATAACCTGAACGATATCTACCAAAATCTAGGTGTGACTCGAATAATCAATGCTGCTGGAACTCTAACCCGCCTTGGTGGACCTCCAATGGTAGCAGAAGCAGTTCAGGCAATGCAGGAGGCCTCTCGGTGGAGTGTGCAAATTGAAGAGCTACAAGAAAGGGCCGGGGCTTATCTTGCGGAAGTAACTGGTGCTGAGGCAGGTTATGTAACTTCTGGAGCATCGGCTGGTTTACAGCTAGCAGCCGCAGCTTGTATTGCTGGGTTAGATATCCGCAAGATGGAATGTTTGCCGGATACATCTGGAATGCCTAATGAAATCATAGTTCAACGGTCCCACCGAAATGGATACGATCATGCTCTTCGTTCAGCGGGAGCAAGACTAGTTGAAGTGGGTCATCTTGGAAATCCAACGGGAGGGTATTTAGCCCCCTGGCATATTGAATCTGCAATTAATACAAACACTGTTGCTATCCATTGGGTCTATATGGATTTACTGGGAGTAGTTTCCCTTAAAGATACAACCACTATTGCTCACCGTCACCATCTACCTGTCATTGTTGATGCAGCCGCAGCGCTCCCTCCAGTGGAGAATCTGCAATATTTTATTGGTGAAGGTGCTGATCTAGTTGTCTTTTCGGGAGGGAAAGCCATTCGTGGTCCACAGGCTTCTGGGATTTTGGTAGGACGACAGGACTTGATTGAATCAGTTGCTTTACAACATCAAGATATGGATGTTGTATCTGAGACTTGGACATTACGGGATAAATTTCTTGAATCGACTAAGCTGCTAGGGCCACCTTCTCAGGGAATTGGCAGATCGCTTAAGGTTGGTAAAGAAGAAATTGCTGGATTGGTTGCAGCATTAAGAACTTACATTAATCAAGATCATTCTGCATGGAACCAAGAGCAACATAGAAAACTCAAAGTTCTTAAGTCAGGCCTGCAACAATTGTCGGGACTAGAGGTAGAGTTCTTTGAAAGTCGGGAAGAAACTTATCCGAAGTTAAGGGTGAGTATTAGAGAGCAGGCAGGAATAACGGTTGTGAATATGGTATTACAATTGCTGGATGGTGATCCGGCTATTGCAGTCGGACAGGAAGGATTGTCCAAGGGATATTTAATAATAGATCCTGTTAGTTTAGGTGTCGATCAATTAGAAATAGTAATCAAGAAGTTCTCAGCAGTTCTTTTAAAATAGAACACGATGAAACAAAGGAGGAAGAGAGATTATTTGAACTGCCGAGCTTAAGATATTGTCTACAATGACTGTAAATATTTTGGATTGGAGTTTCTATGGAACGCAAAGACTATTTTTATCAGAACTATAGCTGGCAAGAATTAAAGGAATTAGTACCGAAACAACCTGTAGTTGTTCAGCCAATAGGCTCAGTAGAAGATCATGGATACCACCTACCCTTAGATACTGATAATTTTCTTATTCAAAATATCTGTGAAGAAGCAGCTTCTCGTGCCGATGGTGAGATCCTATTACTCCCATTAATCCCTTATGGTTTTGAGACGCATCATATGGACTTTCCAGGAACAATTGATATTCAAATGGAACACCTTCTTAACTTTGTTCTCGATGTTACTAAGAGTGTAGCCCATCATGGCTTTAAAAGAATCCTAATTGCCGATGGCCATGGTTCCAATATGCCTATTTTGGAATTAGTTGCTCGAAGGACAATTCTTGAAACTGATAGTTTGTGTGGTGCTTTTATCTGGCCTTCCTTAGCTCCAAAAGAAATTAATGCTGTTAGGGAATCAGAACAAGGTGGAATAGCCCATGCTGGAGAGTTAGAAACCTCAGTATATTTGCATCTAGATGGTCCTCATGTCCAAATGGATAAGGCGGAAAAAGAGATAGGAATGCCTCCATCAAAATTTATTATTCTCGATCTCATGGAGAGCTCCCCTGTGAAATTTATGGATATTTGGACCCGTTTTAGTAAAAGTGGTGTATACGGAGATCCAAAACTTGCAACGCCAGAAAAAGGCAGGATAATTTTCGAAGCTGTAGTAGAAGCATTTTTGAATTTAGTTAAGGAATTTAAAAGTCGACCGGATGGAAAGCGAATTGATCATCATTAATATAGAGCAAAGATCCTGTGAAGAGACAAAAATTTCTGAAAGTGACTGGAGTTTAAATATTGAGATACTTGGTTAATTAAGGTTTTTACTGGAGTAATGCTAGGACTTTGACTCGATTAATAACTCTGACTATCGACCACTAAATATCTGACTCTCCCCAACCTAATACTCCCTTTCCATTTTCAACAAGTTGGGTTGCAATCCGTTGCGCATTAGCCACGGACTCGGATACTGATTGCCCATGTATAAGTTCTGCTATCAAGGCGCCATTAAAGGCATCTCCAGCTCCAATACTAACATTATCCTGCGAAAGCTCTCGTGGGAGTTGAGTGGTAAAGGGTTGTTTGCGGGATTGGTAGGCTACCCCTTTTGCCCCCATTTTTAGTACGACAGTATGAGGACCTGCAGTCATCACTGTTTGAACCACTGATTTTGGAGCTTGACAACCAGTCCAGTATTTTAATTCTTCAATGGTTCCAGAAATGATCTCTGCATGGGACCACAAATCAATCATTTCTTCCGGAAGAATCTTTTTAATCCAACCAATGCCAGTATCTAAAACGCGTGTTCGGTTAGATTTGTTGAATGATTCCAAAAGCTGTTTGACCGGCAAAAATGCTTCAGCAGTTATCTGTCCAGGTAGGCTCACTAGCAGCCATTGAGATTTGTCATTTTGATTAGATAGACTCCAATTAATTGAGGGTCCCACGTGTTGTAGGGTGCCCAATCGTTGTCCATTCTTGTCAACTGCTGTTATAGCATGCATTGTTGATTGACCTGCAGGAGTGATACATTGAACCCCAGCTTTTTTCAGCCAATCCTTCACAAGAATTCCTGCAGGATCAGTGCCGATAGGAGCATTTAACTGAACTTGTAAACCCATTTTGGCTAATACATAGGAAGCTGAAGCTCCGTTTCCACCTAATCCCATTTCGACTGGGGATTTCAGGGGTAAAAGGGTTCGTTGGGTATAGACATCTCGGGCAATTTTCCCAATCCAGTTAGAGGGCGGCTCCCTCAAGGTAATATCAAGTCCAGCTGAACCCGCCACTGAAACTAGAATAGATTTTCTGATCTTAGGTGGCATCAGCAGGTATTGAAAGAAGGGTTATTAGGTATAGTTAGAAATAAAGAAGACCGGAGAGCAGTTAATCTTCTTTTCAATCGGATTGTTTCTGGGCCGAGTCTCAACAGGCAAAAAATGATTTTATTAGTCAATCTTAATTTGCCTAAAAAATAACTAGTTTTAAAAATGAGTCTACTTCACAAGCAGTACAATTGGTTCAATATCTATTCTGAAATAGAAGTAAAGTATATCTCTACTTATTTTAAAGATATTCCAACAAGTTGAATTGATATAGTTGAGAACTCCTAGTATTACAACTTGGATCATCTACAGGTTTGGCCAGTAAGTCTCGAACTAGTTTTAATTAAAGTTCAAGTTTGTCATTGAAGACCATGTCCTTTAGCTTAAATTTCTGTTTGATTTTAATTGGACCAAGTTCCATTTTAAACTCAACATTTTTTTCGTTCACCAGTATGGGGTTTGATCTTGAAAAGAAAAAATAGAGTTCAACGAATTGTTCTCGGGGAACAACTTCCACTGATTGAGCTTGAATTGTGGCATTTTTTTTTCGTTTTAAGGTTGTAGCTTGTTTGATGTGGTCAGTGTTCTGGAGAAATCGTTCCATTCTACCAGGGAGACCGCTGACGGCAACTACGTACTGTTTTTCTATTTGAGTCAGATGTGCTTTGTCCTGAGCGGTTTCTTCAAAATTTCCCTCATGTCGAGAGCGAATAAGCGCTTGTTTGATAGGTAGAGCGCTAGCCCACCGAATTGAGACCTTGAGCTGGGGGCGACCGCGACCTCCACCACCGAATCCACCTCCACCTCCACCACCGAATCCACC
>CAYWYX010000095.1:6697-8323 GCA_964462735.1 uncultured Acidobacteriota bacterium
CCACCAAATCCTCCACCTCCACCGCCAACTGGTGAACCTTGGCCAGAATCTGATGCAGATCCTCCAGACCCTCGACCTCTGCCAGATACCCCTTGCATACTGAACCGGACATTAGCATCTTTAGCCCAAGGAGATTTGGTCAACATTTTCTGTGCTTCCTTAGGTTTCCAGTCCTTGTACTCTTTTACTTTCCAAAAATCAGCAGCTAGGACAGTAGAACAAATTAATAGAACTAACACCCCTATGAGCAATGATAGTTTTTTCATGACTTCCCTCGATTCTTGAATAAATAAGACTGAAGTATTTCAGTGCCAAAATAGAGTGACTGAAATGTTGATAGAGTTTTCGATAGTTTAGATTTTTATGCTAAATGTATTAATTAAAAATAATCGACTAAAGCAGTTTAGCTGATTCAATTAAAAACCCCAACGTTATCTTTTAAGCTTGGTTGGTTTTAAGAAAAAATAAGAATTTATTACCAAGGAGTTTATACTCTTTAGAAAGATGAATACTTAAGCAGTTTGAAGAATCCACTCATTTTAATAACCGGTTTGAATAGTCTTATAGTTTGTATTCCTTTTGATCATCTTCAGAGTAATGGAGGATACAGTATGGCTAAACGATTAACAGTGTTATTTTTGCCGCATCCTTCCAGTGAATCAATGTTTAAACCCTGGGGGGATGATGTAATAAAAGCAATTGGAGATAAGCATGAACTTAGGATTTGTGATTATGATAAAAACCTCGCCACTCAGTTTATGGGAGTTGACGTTGTTATTGACCAGGGTGGCTCGGCAGGGACCCGAGAAATGGCAGATTTAGCTGAAGATAAAGTGCGCCTGTGGCAGATTCTAGGAACAGGTGTGGATCATTTTGATTTAGATTACTGGCAAAAAAAGAATATACCGGTAGCTAATACACCGGGACCCTTTAGCGCAGTGGCATTGGCGGAATGTGCAATGATGTTTATTTTGATGTTGACTCGTAAATATTCTCAAACACAGTTAAATCTAAGAAAAAATGTGTTGTATGAGCCGGTCGGCATAGAATTGTCAGGCCTTAAATTAGGAATCATAGGTCTAGGAGCCAGCGGAAAAGAGTTAGCTAGAAGAGCTCTTCCTTTTGGCTTAAGAATTCTAGCAGTGGATACTAGGGAAGTATCCTCAAAAGAAATAGAGGAGTTAAAGATAGAGTTTTGTGGAACATCATCTGACATCGATCGGTTAGTGTCTGAGTCAGACATTTTGTCAATTCATTTACCCTTAAATGACCAGACGCGACATTTGATCGATGATCGTCGTCTCCGTTTAATGAAACCTTCAGCTTTTCTAATCAATGTGGCTAGAGGGACTTTAGTAGATGAAGAAGCACTAACTAAGATCCTAGTTGAAAAAGGTATTTCGGGTGCAGGGTTAGATGTTTATGGACAAGAACCGCTTGATCTGGATCATGAAATTTTCAAGCTTCCAACAGTATTAACTACCCCCCATATAGCTGGTGTAACTGATGGTACTTCCAGGAAGCGAGCTAAGGCGGCGGCAGATAATATTGATAGGATAGCTGCTGGAGCAGATCCACTCTATAGAGTAGATTAGTCATTGATAAATGTGATTGGAAGAAGATGTC
>CAYWYX010000096.1:0-6025 GCA_964462735.1 uncultured Acidobacteriota bacterium
TTCTATTTCTATCTAGTAATCTAGTGTAATATTGTTTGAAGAAATCTAGCTTTTTTCTCTAATAAAAATATAGACTTAGAATGAATCGTCGAACGAATAGGGTAATCTACTTTAGGTAAGAACCATTGAATCAAGATAAAAAATCTGAGGCACCTCCAAATTCTCAGACAGTAATCATCAATTCCAAAGAGTTTTTATATCAAACACTAGAACACCTGAATGGTAGAGCTTTCCTGATTCAATTTAAACTTAAGAACCCTAACATTCAACAAGGCGATGTACTTCTAGTCTTGAATGAAGATGATATTCTATTCCACGGTTTCATTAATAGAATCGAAGATGGAGTGGCTATCGCCAGAGACCATAACAGCCTTCTCCCTCCAGATACGATCCAGTAACATTACTTTAGTTTGCAATTGATTGGGTGGAAGTTTCTTGAACCTTAACAGTTTCATTGTAACCAATTTGAGAAAATATGAAATAGTTCAAACTACCTAAAAATTTTAGTAGACTAACCATACTTTAGGTATAGAAATAAACTAGTTTGGTACCTTTAAAATTTCATTCTTTTGATTATAATATTTTGCTTAATTTTTGGTACTCAGGTTTTAGTCGTTTTAATTTTTAGAAAAACTTCGGGACTGTCTCTATTTTGAGAGCATTCCCAAAAAAAAGGAAAGGAGAGATTTTGTGATTGAAGTTGATAATTTGACAAAAAGATATGGAAATACAGTAGCGGTAAATAAGGTGTCCTTTCAGGTTGGCAAGGGAGAAATTTTGGGATTCCTTGGTCCGAATGGTGCTGGTAAAACAACGACGATGAGGATTTTAACCTGTTTTTTACCAGCTAGTGAAGGAACTGCTAGAGTAGCAGGGTTTGACGTTTTTGATCATCCTATGGAAGTAAAGCGCCGCATCGGTTATCTTCCAGAGCATCCTCCAGTTTATGACGAGATGACGGTCAATAGTTATCTTAACTTCGTTGCTAAGATAAAAGGAATTTCTCCTGGAGAACGTGATAAAAGTGTTCAAAATGTGAAAGAAAAAGTTCGAATAGAAGAATATAGCAACAAGTTAATTGGCCATATGTCGAAGGGATTTAAACAACGGGTAGGGTTAGCTCAAGCCCTGATTCATGACCCCGAGGTCTTAATCCTTGATGAGCCAACAGTAGGCTTGGATCCTAATCAAATTAAAGAAGTACGTGATCTTATTAAGAACCTTGCAGGAAGCCACACTATCATTCTTTCGACTCACATATTACCCGAAGTCAGCATGACCTGTGAACGGGTAGTGATTATTTCTAATGGAAAAATTGCAGCTGTAGACACTCCAGAAAATCTTACCCGACAGCAACAGGGTACTGAGCGAATCTACATTGAGGCAAAGGGTGCTCTCTTGGAAATACAAAACAAAATAAATTCGGTAGAAGGAGTATTGGGCATTGAATCAAAACCACTGGGGGAGAAAGAAGTTTCCCAGTTTATCGTTGAAACTGAGCTGAAAAAGGATCTCAGAAGTACGATTGCTAGCGGCATAATTCAGGGTGGTTTTGAGATTTTGGAAATACATTCTATAAAAATGAGTCTTGAGGACGTATTTACTCAAATAACCACTCAGGAGGAGGAACGTAACCAATGAGCAATCTATTTGCAATTATTGAAAAAGAGTTACGGACATATTTTTCTTCACCTATAGCTTATGTAGTCCTTACGGTTTTTCTAATACTGAGCGGGTACTTTTTTACCCAGATTCTCGGAGTTTTCATCCAACGTTCGATGATGATGGCGGTGCAGTCACAGCAGTTTGGAGGAGGACCTCCCCCTGCAATGGACATCCCTTCTTTAGTAGTGAGAAACTTCTTCGGCATTGTTAGCACTATCATCTTATTTATGCTGCCTATGATAACAATGGCTAGCTTTGCTGATGAAAAACGGCGAGGAACCATAGAATTGCTCCTTACTTCTCCTATTACTAATGTAGATCTCATCTTGGGAAAGTTCCTGGCTGCAATTCTCTTCTTTAAAATAATGCTTCTACCAACCTTGATTTACCATGGTTTCCTTTTTATATACAGCTCACCTAAAATGGCCCTAGGACCAATTTTTTCAGGTTATCTTGGATTAATTCTGTTGGGAGGTGCCTTGATTTCACTAGGCATCTTCATCTCTACACTTACGGAAAATCAGATTGTTTCGGCTAGTGTCACTTTTGGTGCCGTTCTTATTCTATGGGTAATAGACCTTGCCGCTCGGTCTGCAGGGCCCGTTCTGCAGAACATTCTCGGATACATTTCAATTCTCAATCATTTTGATGATTTCTCTAAAGGCGTAATAGACACGTCAAGTGTAGTTGTTTACCTCAGTTTCATCTTTTTAGGACTTTTTCTAACCTATCGTTCACTTGAATCGCTCCGCTGGAGGTCTTAAAGCATGGCTAAGTTAAAAAGCATAATATCCTATGGTCCTGCTCTCATTATTGCTGCTTACATTTGGTATTCAATTCAATTGGTTTGGAGCATTTGGGTTCAGGCCGTTTTTTATGGTGGTATTGTTCTAACTCTCGTATGGATTTTCTTGAACCTCAACCAAATCAAAACAAGTTTTCGCCAACGGACCACCCAGTATAGTGCCAACACATTGATTATGGTTCTACTGGTGATTGGTATTTTGGGAATGGTGAATTATCTTGCCAAAAGATACCACCAACGTTGGGATCTAACCAGCACCAAACAATATAGTGTGTCAAATCAAACTGAAAAAATCGTAGAAGGATTAAAAGATGATGTTGAAATCATCCATTTCGGAAAAGAACCTAATCCTACTCTAGAAGATCTCATGAAAGAATATCAGAGCCTTAACCGAGCTTCCTTAACTTTTCGGCGAGTGGATCCACAAGCAAACCCAGGGCTCAGCAAGAAATATGGAGTCAGCCAGTTTGGTGAGATTTTAGTAATATCTGGAAATAAACACGAAAAAATTGAATCCCCACGTGAAGAAGACATAACTAATACGATCTTGAAAGTTACCCGGGAACAAAACAAAGTCATCTATTTTACCAAGGGACATAACGAGGCGGACATTGATGATGATCAGAATCAAGATGGCTATGGTGCCGTCAAGGACGGTGTTAAAAATCAAAATTATGAGGTCAAGAGCATCAATTTGGCAGAGTCTCGGTCTATTCCAGACGATTGTTCGGCATTGGTAATTGCCGGACCTAAAGTAGCACTACTGCCAACTGAAATGACTATTATTGAAAAATACGTTGACACAGGCGGGAAAATTCTATTGTTAACTGATCCTGACATTGATCTTGGTCTGGACAAGCTTCTCAAAAAATGGAAGATTGGTCTGGAAAACGACATCGTAGTCGATTCAAGTGGACTAGGCCAACTTTTTGGCATGGGACCAGCAGCTCCTCTAGTTTCTGCCTACGAGTCCCATCCAATAACTAAAGACCTGTCCAACACGATGACATTTTTCCCTGAAGCCCGTTCTCTAAGAATCGTTGAGAATTCAACTTCTGAATTTAGTGCTAGCGTATTGTTTCGTACTTCAGAAAGAAGTTGGGGTGAAAAAAATTTGGTCGAGGGTGCCGCAGAGTTTAATGAGGGCATTGATATAGAGGGTCCAGTCGTACTTGGAATGGTCAGTACCCGATCACTGAATCTCTCAACTGAAGCTAAACCCTCAGAAGAAAAAAGTAGCAAAAAAAATCAGGATGACAAAAACAAGATCCAAGCAGAAAAAAAGGAATTAAGCAAAGAAAGTCGAGTTGTAGTTATTGGGGATTCTGATTTTGCCAACAATACTTTTTTCCGGAATCAAAGAAACGGGGACCTTTTTCTTAACACAGTAAGTTGGTTAGCAGAAGATGAAGATTTAATATCTGTTAGACCCAAAGATCAAGAAAATCGCAGTGTACAGATGACAGCTGCAACCTCAAAAATTCTATTCTATCTAACCCTTGTCTTAATGCCAGGAGCGGCCCTAGGGTCAGGAGCTCTTCTTGTTTGGAGAAGGAGGCGATCTTCATGATCTGGAAAAACCTAGGCATTGTTACCGTCCTCTTTCTAGCCCTGGGTACCTTTGTATATTTTTACGAAGTTGAGGGAGGGAAAAAACGAGAGGAAGCTGAGGAAAAGGCCAAAAAACTATTTCCTTTTGAAAAGGATGCCATCACTGCAATCACCTTGTTTCGAAATAACTCGACCATTGCATTACAAAAAAATGACACTATATGGAACCTTGTTCAGCCAATTGACGTTAAAGCAGACAAGAACACTGCTGAAAGTTTAGCCTCTGATTTTGGGTCAGCAAAAGTGGAAAGATCCCTAGAATCAGATCCTATCGACTGGAAAGCTTTTGGACTAGAACATCCAAGTATTAAAGTAATGTTAACCACAAAGAATAATAAGACTTTTAACGTAGACTTTGGAGATAAGGATTTTAATGATTCTTCAGTTTTCGCTAAAATCCCTGGTGAAGAAAAAATTTTAATTCTTCCCAGTTCATTACTTACTAATGCCGAAAAGAACCTCTTTGATTTTAGAGATAAAGTGGTTCTGAATTTTGATAAAGATCAAGTCAAGAAACTTAAAATTCTATTTAAGAGAAAAACATACCATCTAGCAAAAAGTGGTGAAGATTGGTCAATTCAACAGCCAATTCAAGCCAGAGCAGATCGTTCCAAGGTAAGTTCACTACTAAGTGATCTAGATTTTGCACGGGTAGAGGAATTCATTGAACAGAAAAACACAAACTTAAAAAAATATGGACTTCAACGCCCAATGGCTAAAGTTCATCTATACTTAGGAGAAAACAACGCTGAAAAATCTTTGCTCATTGGGAAAAAAGACAATTCCCAATATTATGCAAAGGATGGTACAAGAAAGGATATTTTTAAGATTAAAGAGGACTTAGTTGAAAAATTAAATCTAGACCTAATAACTCTTCGTGATAAAAAAATGGTTCACTTTGAACGAACTGAGGTTAAACAGATTAGCGTTAAATTACAAAAGAAAGATTTTGAATTTATGAGAGATTCAGATGACAACTGGAAACTTAACAAACCAGAAGGACACAAGGAAAAATCTATTCTTGAGTATAAACTTTTCTGGCCTTTAGAAGATTTAGAGGGAAAAGAGATTGCTGATCAAATTAATCTGAATAACCCAAAATATGGGTTTCAGGATCCTTCAGCTGAGATTACAATTGTTAAAAAGAATAGTCAGGCTACTACGATCTTACTAGGAAAAACAGAAGGAGATGTCCTCTTTGGAAAAACCGTTTCAGATCCAACTTTATATAAATTAGATAAAAAGGTTCTGGAGGATTTGAACTTCAAAATAGATGACATTACCGAACAGAGCAAGTAGTTAATGATTTCCTTGTAACAAATAATAAAACCGACTGACCTTAAACCCTCTTAAGAGGGACCATACACATATTCCTGTGGAGGGCATTATGCCTATAAGCCCAGAACTATTAGAAATTCTAGTTTGTCCGGTCTGTAAAGAGCCTGTAAATTTAACAGGTAATGAAGACGGCCTAAAATGTCAAAAGTGTAAACGAGTTTACCCTGTCAAAGACAGCATACCAGTAATGCTTGTAGATGAGGCAAATATTGAAGACTAAATCACACTATTTTGAAAATGTGATCCAAATTACTACAACTATATGAATGGTTTTCCCCAAACATAGCCTTTCTTTTTCTGGTCTATCAAATCAATTTGGTGTAGAGACAGTAAGACCAATACAATTCATTTGCCTGACCTTTTTAAAGCTACAAAGGCAACATAGAAAAAGCTTTTTGTCTTTCCCTTTTTGGCTTCCTAGACAATTCTCTTTAAACAGTTAACCTAAAAGGAGATTTAACCAATGTCAGGTCCGAAAAAGAAACAAAATCCCCTTTCAAATATTAAAAAAAAAACAGAGACTCCAATCCGAGTAACCGACAAACGTTTTTGGGCCAACAAAGAGAAAGAAACATCTAAGGGCGAGAAGGAATATTCTTTTAAACC
>CAYWYX010000096.1:6125-7886 GCA_964462735.1 uncultured Acidobacteriota bacterium
TAGAACTTATCCATAACCAATTCGCTGGAGTACTCAATCACTTAGGCTTAAAGGAAGTTACTCAAGTAGGCCAGGCTTTTGACCCTGAGGTTTCAGAAGCTGTCGCAGTAGTTACTGTAACTAAAAAAGAACAAGACAATTGCATTCTTGAAATAGTTAGTAAGGGTTATCTTATGAATGGATTACTTATTCGTCCAGCAAAAGTTAAAGTTGGGAAAGTCAGCCAGAAAATATAGAACAGACTTAATTTATTTTGGCACTTTCAATAAACTTCTGAAAACTGCCTGCCCACCTTCCAATAGTTTTTTCTGGCCCAACAAGCTTAAAAAACCAAGGCCCCTCCGAACTCTCAAGAACAACACCTAACAAACGGTAACCGGATCTGGCTGGCCGTTGTGATACACCGGGCATTTGAGAGGCTTGTAGTGTTCCACTAACATCAACCTGTGTCATTTTAAATCCCGAAACATCACCGCGAGTGACTCTTGCCTTAGTGCGAGAGGAAGACCCGTCTGGTTGACTAATCTGTCCAATCCACCGGTTAATATTGGCTTCTGTTGATCCACCTTGCCCTGTTCCAAAATAAAACACTGTTAACTCTCCATCCTCAGAATCGTCATCTGATCTGGGTAGTGTAAATTGAGCCTTACGCATTCTTGAACTAGGTTGAGTTTCAATCCACCCAGCGGGAATCTGGAAAATAAATGGGCCTAGATTTTTCCCCTTATCTGAAGTACTAGAAGAAACAGGAGCAACTGATTTTGTTCCTAAATTAGAGGCACTCTCACCGGCACAATTTATTAGCAACGTAACTACTACAACCAAGGTCGTCCAGAACAAGAACGTTTTACTTTTTAAATTGGGAAGTTTTATTCTCTGTTGAGCTGGGAGGAATATTCTGTCCATAATTGGTTCTCCTTTGTTAATTCATAACGTTAGCTAACCGTATCTTCTCATTCCTTACAAAATAATTTATTTACATACCCATTATGTTGTAGCCACAATCAACATAAATAATTTCTCCGGTGACACCTGCTGACAGATCACTACCTAGGTATAGTCCTGTATTTCCTATTTCCTCAATTTCGACATTCCGCTTTAACGGAGCATGTTCAGAATGGTACTTGAGCATACTACTAAAACCACGAATACCTCGAGCGGCCAGCGTTTTTACTGGTCCGGCACTTATAGCATTTACACGAACATTTCTTGGACCTAAATCATAGGATAAATACCTTACTGTAGCTTCCAGTGATGCTTTTGCAACTCCCATTACATTGTAGTGTGGTATAACTTTTTCAGAACCATAATAAGTCATCGTGACAATACTACCTCCATTTGTCATTAACGGTAGGGCCGCACGAGAAATAGCCACTAATGAATATGCACTCACATCATGGGCAACTCTAAAGGCCTCTCTCTCTGTTTCTAGAAACTGGCCTTCCAGTGCTTCCTTGGGTGCGAAAGCTACACTGTGTAAAACTAGATCCAAACTATTAAAATCATTTCTCAGAGATTTAAAAACATTGTCTATTTCTTCATCTTTTGTAACATCACAGGGATAAATAGGAATGTTTCCTCCAAGACCATGAGCTAATTCAGCTACATTATCTCGCAGTCGGTCCCCTTGATAAGTTAAGGCCAATTGGGCTCCTGCACGATGCCATGCTTCAGCTATACTCCAAGCAATACTACGTTTATTAGCTATTCCAAAAACAATCCCGACTTTGCCCTTCAACATATCAACCTCCTGGTCAACAT
>CAYWYX010000097.1:0-7858 GCA_964462735.1 uncultured Acidobacteriota bacterium
AACCTTAATTCGATGGTTATAACAAAAAGCATTTCTGAAATTGTGAAGTCCAACGCGGTGGCGAGCTTTACTCAGGAGAGTCGTCAGTGCACTGGTTGACCCTCCGTGTAGGTTAATACAACAATCAAAACGTTCTTTCCTGATTTTCCAAAGTACTTTCCAACGTGCATTAGGAGTGCATTGTTGCCTAGTAGGAGTCTTAGACGGCATCAGAAAAATGCTGGATAAGTTAGGATTACCTTTTAAGACCTCATCGTAAGGATTTTCCACAAGTACCGATAATTGTAAATCTGGTCTCCAAGTCTTCAGGGCAGCATATAGTGGGGTAGACAAGATGACATCTCCTAAAGAACGGAGTCTAATAAACAATAATCTGGATCCAGGAGCTAATCCATTCAGTAATCCTGTTCGATTGTTCATCGAGAAACCTCCAGTTAAGCTTCTCTTTATGAAATTAAAGAGAGTTATCATACCTTAAATTAGCTACCTGATTACAGTGTGGAACTCTAGCCCGTATTTAGAGTACTCATTAGTTAGCTTTGTACTCATTCAAAAAAAAGGAATTCCAGATTGTTTGGCCACACGAATGAATTGAGATAATTGTTTGAATGAAAATTGCTTTTTTTAGACTAAAGAATGATAAAAGCTATAGTATTTTAAGAGGAAATAATAAATCTTGGATTTAAGAAATCTGACATTTTTTGTCGTTTATGACTAAGAAATTTTTCTGGATCTTACTTTGTGAATCACTATCTGAATGCTAAGATAATCTAAGGTCAATTACTTGAAAAAAAATCTAAAGTAGATTGGCAGTATAATTTCAAAAATGTTAGTTACTAGGTTAGTATCTAGTTTTCTTCTCAAACTGATATTAAACTTATATTTTCTTTTTTGTTTTTTAAAAACCAAAGTGAACAAACTTAAAAAGTAAATTTTTATAGCTTCTATGAAAAAAATAGGACTTGTTAGTCTCGGCTGTGAAAAAAATTTGGTTGATAGTGAAGTAATGCTTGGAATTTTGGCCAAGAAGGGATACGAGATTACGTCTACACCTGAACAAGCAGATGTAATCGTAATTAATACCTGTGGCTTCATTGATAAGGCTAAAACGGAAAGTGTGGATACTATTTTAGAAATGGCTGAGTTTAAACACAAAGGCCAGTGTTCTCGCTTGATAGTGACAGGTTGTTTGGTAGAGCGTTATCGAAAAGACATCCAAAAAGAAATTCCTGAAGTGGATGCTGTGCTGGGTACAACCCAATTGAATTCAATCATAGATGTTTGTGAGGATTTTTCTCTACCTCAAATTGATAATCCTTATTATATTTATGATGAGAAAACCCCTCGTCTTCTGACAACTCCCTCCTTTACTGCCTATATCAAAATCGCTGAGGGATGTGATAGACCTTGTTCATTCTGTGTCATCCCCCAGATTAGGGGTTCACACCGAAGTCGACCGATGGCTTCTATAATCAATGAAGCTAGATTTTTGGCTTCTAGTGGAGTAAAAGAAATTGTTCTAATTTCTCAGGAAACCACTCGTTATGGCGATGATATTGGTATTAATCATGGATTATCCCAACTATTAAAGGACCTGGCTAAGATCGAGGACTTAAAGTGGATTCGATTCCTTTATGCTTTTCCTTCTCAATTAAGTGATGATGTACTGATAACAATGAATGAAGAGGAAAAGATTTGTCGGTATCTTGATATGCCACTTCAGCATGTTAGTAGAAGAATTCTTAAATCTATGAGACGGGGTGGCAATAGTGATAGTCTGACTGGATTACTTGATCATGTTCGCCGCTTAGTTCCTGGTATAACGCTGCGAACATCAATGATTGTTGGTTATCCTGGAGAAACCGAAGAAGAGTTTTCTGAGCTTTGTCAATTTGTAAAGAAGATTCAATTTGATCGACTAGGAACTTTCAGTTTTTCAGATGAGAAAGAAGCTGCCACTTATGAATTAGATGCTAAAATTAAAGAAACACTTATTGAAAGACGTAAAAAATTTCTCATGAAAATTCAAGCTAAAATCTCTAAAACAAAAAATCGGCAAGAAATAGGTAAAAGACATTTAATTTTAATTGAAGGGCAGTCAGCGGAAAGTGATCTTCTTTTACAGGGTCGATTAGAATCACATGCTCCACGAATTGATGGGGTTGTATTAATCAACGATGTGGAAGGAGTTTCTCCTCGGTCAGGAGAGTTTGGTACCGTTGAAATTACTCAGGCCATGGAATATGATTTAGTGGGTAAGCTGATTTCAGCATATTGAGAAACTGATAATCTTTGAAAGAATTTTTTTAATATTCTTTGGAGGATTTAATTTTTAAAATAATTTTTACTTTTAGTAAAAATTATTGCAGTACTGTCTCACTGTAAATTGAGCTTTTTTAGATGAGAATACATTAAAGAAAAAGTTTTAGTGTTATACCCGACAAAATAAGACGAATAATGGAGACTCCTAGAGGCAATAGAACTTTAGGAAAAAAGGACCGCCTGGCTTTGTTTATAGCCACTGGATTTGGAGTTGGATATTCCCCAGTGGCACCAGGGACAGTTGGCTCTTTTATTGGAATCCTTCTAATTTTATTTCTTTCTCGTTGGGAACTTATTGGTGGTCAAAGAGTAATAGTTAACTGGGTAGTGGTCGTTTTAATTAGTGCTATAGGTGTCTGGGCTGCTTCTAGAGCTGAAAATATTTTAGGTAAACGTGACCCTCCGGTTGTTGTAATTGACGAAATTGTGGGACAGCTTTTAACATTTGGACTAATTTTTAGAAATCCTCAGTTCAACCTACTTTTTCTCGGGTTTATTTTTTTTAGGCTTTTTGATATTTACAAACCATTCCCTATTAAATCTTTAGAGAGAGTTCCTCTAGGGTTTGGAATCGTTCTTGATGACTTGGCAGCTGGTTTTTATGCATCACTAGTTTTGTTTTTAATTAATTTATTTTGGTCAAATTTCTTTTAATTGATAATGATAAAAAACATTTAAAAGCTTCCTTTGGAGAAACTTTTTAAAGATGATCAAAATTTTGAGCTTATCGCCAGCTGCAGCCATACCTGGTGGAGATATTTTTATTAACTGCAGTGGTTTAAAAATTAAGAACTACTTAATGCCGGAAGTGATGATCCATCAAATTCCTAGTCATATAATTTCATCTTCGTTAAACTTGATTGTTACCCAAGTTCCATTAGAGTCTCGTAGTGGGGATCTGTGGGTTTCTGCTGGTAAAAATGAGAGTAATCATATTTCTTGTGAGGTTGCTGAACTTGTTGCAGATAATTTACATCCAGTTGCCAATCCTGTTTTAGACATAGAAGGTAACCTTTATACCACGATAAGTGGCCGAAAAGGTCAAAAGCTTCCTAATTCTATTTTTAAGATTAATACAAAGGGCAACGTCGAACCATGGGGGACAGATATAATTAATCCCACTGGTTTAGCTGTAAACCAGCAAGGAGATCTTTTTGTTTCAAGTCGCCATGAAGGGAATATTTACAGAATATCATCTAAAAATGAGAAGTTTATTTATGCTAAAGGAATGGGAATAGCAACAGATATTGTTTTTGACCGAGATGATAATCTTTACGTTGGAGATCGCAGTGGTACTATTTTTAAAATAGACAAGAAACGAGAAATATTTGTTTTTGCTACTCTGGAAGCAAGTGTTTCAGCCTACCATCTAGCTTTTGATCACTCAGGAAATCTCTATGTAACGGGCCCAACCACTTCTTCCTATGATAATGTTTATAAAATTACCCAAAATGGTGTTGTGGAAATCTTTTACACTGGTTTAGGCCGTCCTCAAGGTTTAGCCTTTGATATTGAAGGTAACTTATATGTTGCTGCTTCTCTAAAAGGTCGTCGAGGTATTATTAGAATTGATCGCAAAGGTGAAGCACAGATTGTCATTGCCGGGGCCGATCTAGTAGGTTTGGCTTTTGACTATGGACAAGAGATGTATGTCGCTAGTACGAGTTCTATTTATCGAATCAATTTAAAGGTTAGGGGTCAACCTGTGACCTGATTGTCTGCTAATCAGTGATAGCCATCATTAAGTAGCTAGAATGGTTTAACCCTCAAATATAGTTTATTCCATAATTCTATGGTAAGCACTGCCGAAATTATTGCTATCGGTTCTGAATTACTTACTCCTCATCGTGTTGACTCCAACTCACTATACTTAACAAAACAACTTAACTCCATTGGAATTGAAGTTGGTGTCAAGGTAGTTGCTGGTGATGATGAAGGTTGTTTAGAGCAAGTGGTTAAGGTAGCAATAGAACGTTCTTTTCTGGTAATCGCTACTGGTGGTTTAGGACCTACTGAAGATGATATTACCAAGAAGGTTTTTGCCCGTGTCCTTCATCGACAAATGGTTCTTGAGGAACCAATTTTAAAAGATATCAAGTCTCGGTTTCTGAGTAGGGGCTTAGATATGCCAGCCAATAATGCGAGACAAGCTCTGGTTCCAGTAGGAGCAAAGGTTCTTGAAAATCCAACTGGAACTGCCCCAGGTTTATGGATAGAAGAGGGTGACTGTGTAGTAATTTTGCTACCAGGTGTGCCCAGTGAAATGAAGACTATTTTTGAAAATTCATGTTTGTCTTTTTTGAAACAACGATCTGGAAACTCCCGGATGTTTGCGAAGGTTTTGAAGACAACAGGAATGGCTGAATCTCAATTGGACGAAAAAATTGCTCCAATTTACACCCAATATAAGAACCCTGTAACTACTATTTTAGCTAGTCAAGGAGAAGTTCAGATTCACCTGACAGGTCGGGGTAAGACAGAAAAGGAAGCAGAAATTTTAGTAAATGAAGTTTCTGACAAGATGGAATTGGTTTTAGGTGAATGTATTTTTTCACGAGGTAGGGAATCTTTGGAAGAGATTGTTGGATACTATCTTCTAATGCGACAAAAGACCTTGTCCATTGCGGAGAGCTGCACTGGAGGATTAATCTCAGAAAGAATTACTCGTGTCCCAGGGAGTTCTGAGTATTTTCTTTGTGGTGTAACTTGTTACAGCAACCAGTCGAAGATAAATTTAGCAGAAATTCCTCCACTGGTTATTGAAATGAATGGAGCGGTGAGCCCAGAAGTTGCAAAATCACTTGCGGAAGGAATTAGGGAAAAAACTGCTTCAAGCATAGGTCTGGGCATAACTGGTTTAGCGGGTCCTTCAGGGGGAAGCCCTGAGAAACCAGTAGGCCTAGTTTATATAGCTTTAGCTACTGAGGCAACGGTGGAATGCCAGAAATTTCAGTTTGGTGGTGATCGAGAACGTATACGTTTTTGGGCTTCCCAGGCAGCTTTGGATATGGTAAGGCGGAGCCTAATTTAAATCTTGTTTGGATTAATGATATGAAGGAGATTGTCCAACTATATTCAATGGTCAAACCGCTGATTAATAAAGACTTGATCACCAGAAAAAAATTTCTAGACTCTCACTTTCGCATATAAAAGATAACGTAACTGAATTCTTGCTACAAAATAAAAGTATAGATAGAATAATCTCAGATTTGTAGTTTCCGAGTTTTCAGCTTTTAATCCTCTATTTTTTTGTTCTTCTATTGCTGCTATTGAAAAGGGGTAAGATAATTAACCTTGCCATAGCTTTTAGGAAATTAATCTGATGGATTGTTATGTATTTTCAGTGGATTGTTGAGGAACTTAACAAGGGAAATTGAATGTTTTTTCTATTAAGTTTATTTGCCTACCTTGTGGGTTCAGTTCCTTTTGGATATCTCATTGTTCTAATTTTTGAAGGTAGCGATATTCGTTCTACAGGAAGTGGGAATATTGGTGCAACAAATGTGATGAGAACATTAGGACCTTTAGGAGCAGTATGTACGCTAATTTTGGACATTGCTAAAGGATACCTAGTTGTTTTATTTACTAACTATTTGGAGCCAAACAATTCAAAAATTGTTGCATTGGTAATGATCTCAGTCGTAGTGGGTCATGTTTTCCCAATTTTTTTAAAATTTAGGGGAGGTAAGGGTGTTGCTACTAGTGCTGGTGTTCTTCTATATCTCTCACTAACTTCTGTTTTGATAACATTTATCATTTTTGGGTTAGTTGTTTTCTTTACCCGTTTAGTCTCCCTAGGATCAATCATAGCGGCAGTTTCCTGCCCCATAGTATATTTTTTCTTGGTTTACCGTCAGGAGCCAATTTTTCCAGTTTTTTTGGCAAGCTTATGTTGTGCTGTATTAGTCATATTGTGTCACTGGAAAAATATTTGTCGTATTCTAGCTGGAAGTGAAAATAGATTGATTAGGTAAAATAATGAAAAATATTGCAATTATTGGTGGGGGTAGTTGGGGGACAGCTTTAGCAATTGTATCATCTGAGTTGGGCCATTCAGTTAAACTCTGGGTTTATGAAGCAGAACTTGTGACATTTATTAATCAGAAGCACTGTAATGAAATTTATCTGAAGGATTTTCAAATTCCGCACAATGTTGTTGCCTCTAACTCACTTTCTAAATCTTTAGAATCTGCCCAGATTGTTTTAACTGCTGTCCCAGCTAATCATTGTCGAAGTCTCTACCAAGCTATGGTCCCACATCTCACTCCAAATATGATATTTGTAAGCGCCACTAAAGGTATCGAAAGCAAGAGTTTTAAAAGGATGTCACAAATTATGGAGGATCTAATTTCTCCATTTTTTCAGCCTCGTATAGCAGTTATTTCAGGACCTTCATTTGCTAAAGAAGTTGCTCGGGGCGATCCTACAGCTATTGTAGTTGCAGGACCCAATAAAAAAATTAATGAAACAATTCAATCAGAATTTTCTGGATCTACACTTCGCCTGTACACTAATAATGACATTGTGGGTGTGGAACTTGCTGGTGCTGTTAAAAATGTGATAGCAATCGCTGCAGGAGTATGCGCTGGTTTAGGGTTTGGATCTAACTCTTTGGCTGCAGTAGTGACAAGAGGTTTAGCTGAAATGACCAGATTAGTAATAGCCTGTGGAGGAAGTCGTCAAACTATGGCTGGTTTAGCAGGTATGGGTGATTTGGTTCTTACGTGTAATGGTAGATTGAGTCGAAATAGGAGTGTGGGGTTTCAGCTCGGTCAAGGCCGAAAGTTAACAGACATTACTGCTGGAATGCAAACAGTAGCGGAAGGTATTCCAACTACTGAAGCCGCTTTGGGTTTGGCGAAACGATATCAAATAGAGATGCCGATTACCGAGCAAATGAACTTGTTACTTCATCATAATAAGAATGCACGTGATGTAATTAAGGACTTAATGGAGAGAAGGTTAAAAAACGAATAGAATCGGTGTCAGATTTACATGGAGGTTTAGGCTTTTGGATCGATTACCTTTAAGAAGTCCCTTATAATTTGGGCAGTAAGACCCCAAACATCAAGACCCTTAAAATCGTAGTGATAGATTGTAACGCTTTGATTTAGACGTTGGCGAATTTCTGTTCTAAGAAGTTCTGGTTTTTGGAATAAACTAACAGGTATCTTAAGTATTTCCTCTACTTCTTCTGGATTTTTTTGAATTACCAGAGGAGGTTCAATCTGACCCACAAAAGGAGTAACAATTAATTTTGTAGTTGATAGGTACTCATCAAACTGGCCTAAAATACGAATCTGATTGTCGGAAATACCTATTTCCTCTTGAGTTTCTCGAAGTGCTGTTTGAACTAGAGGTTCCTCTATTGAGTCACGCATTCCCCCGGGGAAAGAAATTTGTCCTTTATGAGTTTGGACTTTTTTTGTCCGTAGGGTTAAGAGAAAAAATAAAGATTCATGTTCTTTCCATATAGGAATGAGTACTGCTGCTCGACCTATATTGTCAATGTTGATTTTACGTAGTTTTCTTGCAG
>CAYWYX010000098.1:0-7482 GCA_964462735.1 uncultured Acidobacteriota bacterium
ATGTTTGTTAAAGATATTCCTCGCTCTGGAAAACCAGATGAACTTTTAGAACACTTTGGTATGAGTGCCAACAGTATCATTTCTAAAGTCAAAGAAATACTCTAGATAATCATTGATTTAGTAATTCCTGAAAGACTTAGATTCAAACAAATAATATTTCTGAATTACTCATCTTCTTCACCAGAAAAACTACGAAAGAAACCTCGGCGACTGATTTTGGGATTAATAGGACGGAATCCGAGCCGGTCTAAGCTAAACCCATAATTTAGTTTTTCAAGATCACTTAAAAGTTCATAAGCCGAAGGGTATCGGTCTGAAGGAGTTTTTTGTAGTAATCCTCTTAAAAGGCGACTCCACCCCGACGAAAATTCAGGTTTAACTGTGATTAGCTGAGGTAATTCTCTTTCTTGGATTTGTTGATTGAGGGACTTAACATCCTCACCTAAAAAAAGAAATTCACCTACACAGAGTTCGTACAAGATTACACCCAGGGAATAAAGATCAGTTCTTACATCAACAGGTTCTCCTCGAACTTGTTCTGGAGCACGGTAACTTAGATTAATAAGAGGGGGCGTTTTGAGAGGAATAGGTTGGTCTAAATTTCTTAAATCACAGTTTTCAGTATGGTCCGTGTTATTAAATAAAAAAGGTAGGACAAAGTTAAAAAGTTTAATGTGGCCACCTTCCAAAAGGACTATGTTTTGAGAAGTAAGATTTTCGTGTATAAGGCCATTTTCATGTGCCTCCAATAATCCCCGGGTTGCTTGGGTCGCGATCCTGAGTATTAAATCAAAATTAAGAGACTTAGAACCGATAACTTCTGAAAGTGCTTGACCGTGGAAAAACTGAATTGGAATAAAATGGAATCCTTCATGATGTTCTAAAGAAAAAAGGCGAACAATATTAGAATGGTCTATGTTTATAGCTATAAGGAGCTTTTGAAGAATGGTTCGTTCACGAAGCTCTTCATTTTGGAGAGGTTTCTTAAGGAATTTGAGTGCGTATGTTTCCTTCTGTTGAACATGAACAGCTTTATAATAATTCCCGCTATTGCCGAACATATATTTGGATAGAATTCGATAAGGTCCTACCTGTTTACCTATTAGCACGGGAAATTTTTGTGGTATAAATATCGAAGAAGGCGGTAATTTGAGGAATTAAGTTTAAATGATGTCTTTGATTAAAAAAAGTCTAAGCATCGTTATGCTTGAATTTGTATTATTTAACTTCTTTATCCGATGTAATTTTAAAAGGGTATATTTTCAGTTTCTATGTTTAAAAAGAATTCCTTTATTGAGCGCTAGTGCTAAAATCCTTTTCTTAGAAAGGAATATCATCGTCAGTAATTTCATTTTCAGCACTTGAAGCAGCGATAGGTTCAGCAGAAGTTTCTCGACCTTCTTCAGGTTTCCCACCACTTAACATAACCATCTTGTCAGCCTGAATTTGTGTCGTTGTTCTTTTGTTCCCTTCTTTATCTTCCCAACTGCGAGTCTGTAAACCTCCTTCAATATAGACGAGTTTGCCTTTCATCAAATACTGCCCACAAATTTCAGCTAACCGTCGCCAAGCCACAATATTATGCCACTCTGTCCTCTGCTGTTGCTCCCCATTCTGATCTTTCCAAGATTCGTCTGTAGCCAAAGAAAAACGTGCGAAGGCTACCCCAGCTTGAGTAAATTTAGTTTCCGGATCCTTACCAAGCCTACCTATTAAGATTACCTTATTCACTGAGCTTGCCATGCTACTCTCCTTTAATTAAACAAGAGGGTACCTAATATCCTTTAATCAATTACGAGATGCTATTCCTTTAATTAATTACGAGATGCTCTTCGCCTGCGGGGTTTAATAGATACTCCAAGAGATTTTAACCGTTCCTTAGCAAGTTGAGCAGATTTAGAAGAGGGGTGCTTTTGAATAACCCAACGGAGTTCTTTGATAGCTGCTTTTTCATTATTTAGTTCAAGATAGCTAAACCCCTTCTTTAAAGTTGCAGCCGCAGCTTTATCACCTTTAGGATAAAGCTTAATTACTTGGTCGAAGGCATCTACAGCTTCTGCAAACTTTCTTTCGACATAGAATGTTTCTCCAATCCAATAGGTTGCATTGTCTGAGAGCTCTGTTTCAGGAAAATTTCTCACAAACTCCTGGAATCCTTGACGGGCTATCTCATAACTACCTTTAATAAAATCGCCGTAAGCCAGAGTGTACAGTTCCTCTGGAGCAGGTGCTGTCGCTGGATTTAGGGCTGACCTAGAATTGGGAGTATCTAGTGATTCAACCTGTGTTTTAGTTTCGGCCAATTGAATAGAGAGTTTGTTAATTCTCTCCATTACCATATCTATTCCTGTATTTACGACAGAAAATTGGGTGTCCATCGATTCAACTTTAGACCCCACACTAGCTTGGGTATGTTGATTAAGATTTTTAACCTGTTCAAGAGCTAGTTGGACTTTATTACTTTGATCATAAAGTCTTTCTACCAAAGCTTTTAACACAGCTATTTCAGAATCAAAACTTTTCTGTAACCCTCGGACATGTTGTTGCAAAATCATGACGTCGGCTTGTAACCGAACAATCTCTTTTTTTGCCGCCCAAACTGGAAGGTTTGCCACGAAAAAGAGACCTAGAATGTAAATCAAGCTAGTTCTTAACAATTTCGATCACCTCAATTAACTGGGTTTAATTTATTTTTGTTACAGTATCTTATACAGTTGGTTGACTGACAGAGCAAGTATTGGGTTAAAACAGACTAAATTAGGATTAAATTTAACTTTAGGAATTGAGATCTATTTCAGCCAGCAATCACTTTAATATCAGAGAGGTAGAGTATCAGAATCTTAAACAAGAGTAAATAACCCTGAAATGAGAGATGACCCAGCAGATAATTTTGACTGGGCCGTCCTCTGATTTCATCTTAACGACTTAAAACAAAATGGGCCCGTCGGTTTCGTTTCCAGCAGGACTCACTAGATTCGCTACACTGAGGGCGTTCTTTTCCATAGCTAATAGTTTTAGCTCTTGAACTTGAGATGCCCAAAGAAGATAGGTAACTAAGTGTGGAATTAGCCCTACGGTCACCTAGACCTAAATTGTATTCTCCACTACCTCGTTCATCACAATGTCCTTCAATGGAAAAACGAATTCTTGGGTTTTGTTTAAGAAACGTGGCTGCTTTTGCTAAAGCTTTTTTAGAGTCTCCTCTTACATCAGATTGATCATAATTAAAGTAGATATCTTTTACTTTTTCTTTGAACAATTGTTCAATTGTTGGTCCAATTTTTTTCTTTGGACGGGGTGGTGTTGGAGGAGTCGTAACTGTAACACGAGCACTAGCACTCGCAGTACCTCCTTCGCCCTTAGCCGTAATTGTATATGTTGTAGAAGAACTTGGGGATACTGATCGAGATCCACTCGTACTTACATCACCAATTCCTTGATTAATGGCTAAATTCGTTGCATCAGTACTGCTCCATCTTAGAGTTGAAGATTTACCCTTTTGAATAGTTGTTGGACTGGCAGTGAGATTTACCGTGGGTTTTGCCTTTTCCACTGGGGGTGGAGGTGGGGGTGGCTCAATCGGAGCCTTTTTCTTTGCGCAGCCACCTGAAAAAACAAGAGCCACCGCAAAAGCGCACAGTGTAGCTAATTTCAAGGACTTCCTTGTGTTCATTTTTTCATACCTCCATTGGGCATACCCAATTGCATTTTAAAAATTTAAAGTAAAAGCAGTATTAACCTAATAGTTATTTTAATTGCAGCGTACAGTTTATAAGAAAAGACTCGTATGTAAAGCGAAAAAATTAATGTTGAAAATAGTTAGACCATGATGGAGATGTATTACGCCCGGTATTGGTCAGTTGGATTTTCTTAGTACCATCTGCCAGCATAATGAAGATTTGACGACTCCCAAATCTATTGGATTCATAGGCAATGTGTCGACTGTCTGGTGACCAAACGGGATGTTCATTGTTAGCACCATCACGGGTTAACTGAGTATACCTACTAGTTACTACATCCATTAAGTAAATATCAAACCGTCCGCTTAGTCTTCTTCTCCAAGAGAAAATAATGTGTGTTCCATCAGGACTCCAAGATGGACTGACAGCCTCTCCTCTTTCAGAGATCATGCGGCGGATGTCAATTCCCTCATCGTCCGTAATGTAGATTTGAGGAGATCCGCTTCTGTCAGAAACAAAGGCAATTTCCCTTCCAGTTTTAGGATTCCATACAGGGGATATGTCAACTCCCCGAGATCTGGTGAGTCTCTTCAATTTCCGGCCACGTAAATCAGAAATGTAGACTTCTGGATCACGAGTTCTGCTTGAGCTAAATGCAAGCCTTTCTCCATCGGGAGAAAATGCTGGGGTTGTTGTCAGTCCGCCACGAATAGGAAAGGAAGTTAAACGTTGGTCATATACAGATTGAAAATAAAGATCAGGATTTCCCTGATGGTAAGAAGTATAGGCAATTCTAGAATTTTCTGTTGACCAGCGTGGAGTTAAGCTTATGGAACGATGGTTTGTTAAGGGTTTTTGACCAAATCCATCATAATCCATAGTATAAATTTCCTTATGCCCATTGCGGTTAGAAACAAAAGCTATCTTTGTTGAGGCTACCCCTGGAACGCCGCCACCTATCTTTAGAATAATCTCATCAGCAAATCGATGGGCTGCTGACCGAATTCCCAATTCGTTTGGCTCAACCCTATACCGATTCCCTATAATGGATTCTTGAGTATTAATGTCAACTAAACGACCCTCAACTACAAATTGATTATTCTGTAAATAAGAATTTCCATAGACAAGGTTTTGAGCTCCTACATCTTCACTTACCCATTCTTCAAATTTTACGTCATAAGGCTGAGAAGGGAGCTTTAAAGGATAAAAACTTTTTGGAATCAGTTCAAAAACACCAGCTAGTTCAAGATCATTCCACAAGACATCATTAAAAATTTGAGTATTCTGGTCGAGTTCGGATGTTTCATCTCTAGTTTGTAAGTTAGCAACAGCTACTCTTGCTTTTACCCCCTCTGTTACTCGAACCACAATCTGGTTATTTGAATCTTGGGCAAGAATAGCTAGCTGAGGAAGAATCCAAAGAGCAGAGAAATAAAAATAGAATTTAGCCATAGGTTTTAATTATCTTGAGTGTTCAAACCAAAATTCAGCAGTTAATCTAGTCTCACCACCAGGAAGAGGGGGTAAACGAGACGCCTTAATTGCTCTAATTCCAGACCTGTCAAGTGAGGGAATACCGCTGGATTTTTTTATAAATTCGTTGATAATTCGCCCGTTTCTTTGAATAGTAAATTGAATAATGACTCGGTCAGCAGCTTTAACGTTTGGATTTACTAGGTTCTTTTGCCAGTGGCTGCTCACAATGTCACGAATCTGTTTGACATACCACCCATATTTTCGGCCAAAAAACCCATTACCTAAACCGATTCCACCCGATCCACTGCTTGTCATAAACTGCGAATAGGAAAGGTTGGGAGCTCCTCCCTCACCAAAAGGTATAGTTTCAGGGGGTGGTTTTACTTTTGCAACCTGCTTATTAGGTTTTTTGGATTTTCGTTTTCTAGCTCTCTTAACCTTGATTTTTTTCTTTTTCTTAACCTCAAAAGCATTTGGATCGGGTCTTTCTGTTTCTGGTGTTGATGGTTTAATCTCCTGTGTTTTTCCTAAACCCTTAGAATCAGTTGAGACATTGCTTGAAGTGGTTAGAGTAGGTCTCGGTAATTTTAATCCTCTAATTGCTGATTGATTAACTAATCCAACTGGAATTGCACCACCACCAGTCTTGCTACTACCCCAAGGATCGCGACTTGGATTGATGTATGAAGGTAGGATAAAGAATAAAATCCCGAGGAATACATGGGTGAGGAGAGAGATATAAAGAGAACGACCCAATTTTTCATGTTGAATTTCGAGAATGGAGTGTCGGTAAGTATTCAATCCTATTTCTCTGGCTGGGTTACAACATTAATGTTTGTGACGCCAGCTTGTCTAGCTCTATCCATAACCCGAGCAATAGTTCCAAAGGGAACTTCTTCATCAGCTCTAAGATAAAGCATAGTTAATTTAGAATCCTTAATCCTAGCTTTTAAACGTAACTCTAATTCATTGATATTGATAGGATCAGACCCTACAAAAAGCTGTTGTTTTCGATTGATGCTGACAACAAGTAATTCCTTTGTCAATTCATTAACTGTTTTAGTTTTAGGGACGTTAACTTCAATTCCTGACTGGATAATAGGTGCCGTGAGCATGAAAATAATTAGTAGAACAAGTACTACGTCAACGAGCGGAACGACATTGATCTCAGACAATGAAGTTTGGGTTCGTCCTTGAAGGTTAGTGAATGCCATTTGAGCTTAGTTTCTGATGAAGGAAAGAACATCTAACATACAATGCAGGGTCTAATTCTGCATGCAGAATTCTCAATTTTCTAAAGGAAAGTTCTTTCCGTTAAGTTTAAAAATTCCAAGCAAAAATCATCCATTGCCGCAGCGAGTTCTTTAAGTTGATGTACGAAATAGTTATGTGCGACCACTGCTGGTATTGCTGCGAAAAGACCGGCCGCAGTTGCGATCAAGGCTTCAGAAATTCCTGGGGCCACAGCACGGATGGTTGCAGCTCCCTCCATTCCCAATCCTGAAAAAGCACCAATAATTCCCAACACTGTACCAAAAAGACCAATAAATGGAGCTACAGCAGCAGTTGTAGCTAACCAACTCATATTTCTTTCGAGTTGAGTCAGTTGCACAGAAGCTGCACGAGACAGCGAACGTTGTATTACGTTAACTGTTTTGAGTTTTGTAGCTGCTGATGGTGGTTCATTTGAAGATTGACTAGCTAGCTGTCCTTGTAATTCTTCGTAGCCAGCAAGAAAAACCTCAACTAAGGGTGTATTTCTTAAGGTTTCACATCCACCACTAATCTCTGAAAAGCGTTTACTTTTGCGAAAAATTCTTAAAAAAGCTCCGGAATTTCTATGAAACTTCTTAAGAAGGGTATATTTCTTAAAGCTAATGGCCCAGGAAAAAACGGAAAAGAAGATGAGGACAATAAGAACACCCTTAGCCATGGGGCCTGATTGAAGGATCAAATTCAGCAGATCGATCTCAGATCCCTGAGCGAGCAGTGGGAGAGTACTAGATGGGTCGGTGCTCAAACAGGTACCCCCAGCAATTCATTAAAATGCCTATATATTCAATTTAAAAACCAAACCTAAAGAATTAGAATTTACCACACTCGTTTTTAATCCGTCAACTATCAAACTGAGTTTGCCTTTGGCAAGAAAGCCGTGGGATAAAGGTTTCAGAGTTTCGTTCAATCTTCAAACAGTGCAGCTTAGTTCTCTTGTGTTAAACTCAATCGGTTAGAAAAAGCTTTAAAACTTGGTGTAGATTCATTGAATATCTCCAACTCGATAGATTAATGGGGTTTGCCTTTTTACCGATTTCCAGTGTTAGCTTCT
>CAYWYX010000099.1:0-5217 GCA_964462735.1 uncultured Acidobacteriota bacterium
TAAGCGGGAATAATAATTGATAAGTTAGGATTTTCCATGTTTCTTTATCTTGATACTAAACGAGTGTGTAATTTGCAACCGATAATGCATGAGTGGGTAACATTTTGGATCGACTCTAAGAAAATTTTTATAAAGAAAGTTTATTTCTAGTTTGATCAGACTTTATTGTGACAAGATATAAGATTCTCATCCATATTTTTTTATTTGGAAAACCGTGGATTGAGAAAATATCACTGATATTATTTCCTCATTATAGCAGGCAGATGTCTGGATAGGCACACACTTACCTAAGCTTCTACAACCAAAGGCTTTGGAAGGACTGGTCTCCTCTTGTTGTCAGCAGGGAGAAGCAGAGAGAGGTGTGTTTGTGCTCTTTCAACAGCCATCTCTACAGCCATCTGGCTTCATCGCTTTGGGGGGGGTGCCCCCCTTTTCGGCGCTTCTCGTAATTAGTATAAACCCCCTCGCATAAATTGATCCATTTTTCAAAGGTGGTCATGACCTCAAAATATTTTTTTGGGTAGCTCTGAATGTACAAGAGGTAGTTTAGGACGGTACACTATGCTAATAGGCGTGGCTGCGATGTGGATCAGCCACGATACTTAGAGAAAAGTTTTACAGTAGAGTAGTTTTGAAGAGTGATGATTTATGAAAAAATTATATGTTGAAGAGTTGGTAGTACTGGCAGTGCTCGGAGATGTTAAGGCCCAATACCAGCTGGGAGATCTCAATACAAGTTGGGATGACAAAGAAACCTTCAAGTGGTACTCACTAACTACTGTACTATTAAAGTATGCGCATTCTAGTGAACAAGATTAGGTTTTAATAATGCAAACTCGAGACACTACTCCAGAATATAAAGTACATTCTTTTGTTTTGTTTCTCATCCTGGGCTTCCTGTTCTCAGCAGAACAAATATGGGCACAAAGATTCGAGCAGATTGATCAGGAGACCCCTTACATTATTTTGGCTCAGGTTTCAGGCTCTCCGGTAAAAGAGGTAGGACAAACTGACTCCTGTCGCGGTTATCTGTTGGTAAGAGTTGTCTCTTTTCTAAGAGGTGAGGCATCCACTGACTCTATCTCGTTATTTTGGGGAGGAGACAGTAAGTTGCCAGATTCCGAATATTGCCCAAAGAGCGGTGATTTGGTGGTTATTTATCTTAAATTTCTTGAGAGGAATCAAGGAACGTTGACACGTTCAGGTTCAATGTTCCCAATAATTACTAAAAGTAAGTTCTATTACACCTATGTGGTTCGGATAACTAGCGAGTCAGTTGTTCTTGCTTGGGGAACAACCAAGGGTCGAGTGAATTCGATTGGACGTTACTCATATCCCCTTGGAGAAACAAGAATTCGTTTTGGAGAGAAAAATTATAAACAATCTGCTAAAAACTGGATTGAGATTGCAGGGCTTCAACCTGACCGATATTACGATTATGTTGTCACGCTAGGAGATCTCACCATTGGAGAAGGCTCGGTACGCACCTATCCCAGAGAGTCAAGTCGAGTAGCTTTTTTCGTTATTGGAGACTGGGGTTATGGTAGCTATGGACAGCTACGCCTGGCAAAGGCGATGGCTCGCCTTTACCGAGAGAAAGCCAAAACCCAAAACCCAATTCGTTTTGTGTTAACGACAGGAGACAATATCTATAAGGACAAACGAAAGCGACGCGTAAAATCAGCCGTTTCCTTGGGTTCTGGTGACAGGGATAACGATTGGGAACACAAGTTTTTCTGGCCCTATCGGGATCTAATAAAACATATTCCCTTTTATCCTAGCCTTGGGAACCATGATGGGGACGAGAGCGAAAACAGTAAGGACCTTGAGGTTTACCTTGATAATTTCCATTTGCCAGGGAGGTACTATCGTTTTCGTTTTTCTCAGTTCGCTGAATTCTATGCTCTTGACAGTACCCAAAATTCTAGTCCTGAAGATGGAGAAATCTATTTACAGGGAGGATCTCAGCATCGTTGGCTTCAGGATTCTTTAAAAACAGCAACTCGAGAAAAGGTACCCTGGAAGATTCCCTATTACCATCATCCTTCCTACAACGCGGGCCCCAGAGGAAAGCCTAGTAAGCGGTTTAACTATCTTGGCAAACTATTGGAAGAAAGCGGAGTGAAGGTTGTTTTTAATGGTCATGAACACAACTTCCAGTTTAGTCAACTTGCTGGTCCAAACGGTTTAATTCGCTTTGTTGTTACAGGAGGTGCGGGCAAACCTGCTTCTGATGCTGACTTAAGGTCACGATCAGATTTTAAGGGGAACAATCTTGATAGTCACAGGATAAAGAAGGGTGAAATTGCTTATTGGTCGGATCAGTTTCATTTTTTGCATGTAGAAATTATTGGAACTGAGATGGAGATAAAGGTTTTGGGTATTGAAGGTCGGATAAAGCTTCAGGATGAGGAGGGCAGGGAGGTCAAAAATCTACCTAAAGTTTCATTTGACTAGTTGTTAAAAAGTAATAAGATTTAACAGACAAAACTAAAAAATAACTAATACCAAAATAGCGCAAAATCCTTGTTACAGATCAAGCTAATCAAAAGGACGGCTGTGCACTATGAAAATCAATAATTATCTGCTATTGGCAGTGCTAATCATTATTGGATGTGGAAGTGTGTTTGGGGATGAAGCTCAAAATCTATTTGAATCACAAATTCGAATGGCAAAAGAAGGTAATGTTGGTGCCCAGGCAGTTTTGGGTGAGATGTACCTTAAGGGCTTCGGTGTTTCGAAAAATTATAAAGAGGCAGTTAGATGGTTTCAACTTGCTTCAGATCAAGGAGATCCTTTTGCCCAATATCATTTAGGCATGATATACCTAGATGGAACTGGAGTAATTCAAGATTACGACCAAGCTATAAAATTCCTTAAAATGTCAGCAGATCAGGGCCATGCTTCAGCAAAATTGAGCTTGGAAGCCCTTGATTTTTCCAGAAAAGAGATTCCAAAAAAAGCTAAAAAAGAGCAGGAATCTCCAATCAACTCCAGCAACTCGTTAAAGAAGACCAAAACAAAAAATCCCTTTGAAAAAGCATTTGACCGGGGCCCCTTTACCCAAGAAGAGGTTGTGGTTCCCCGAAAGGTAGTACGAAATTCTCAAGGGCGATCTAAAAAGTTACCAGACTTTATATTTTCTACAAAAAAAGAAAAAGAGACTACAGCAAAGAATGTCGTCAAAAACAAAGAAAAGAAACCAAAAAAGGCTCAGCGGCAAGTGAAGAAAAATCTTATTTTTGGCAGAGGCAGTCCATTCGAAACTATCCTTAGAAACTTACTCTCCAATCCACTGGTACCAAAAATATACAGCCAAGAAAATCCTCCTCGATACTTGGGTAAATTGGGACACAAGTACGACTTTGAGTCAATTTTTAACAAATATGGCATGTATGGGAACAGTTATAATTTAAATAGTATCTGGAATCAATACGGTCCCTACGGCAATCGATTCTCTACGTACAGCCCCTTTAACCAATATACAACGACTCCACCTGTAATTGTCTCAGGGGATATAATCATCGGGTATTTGACCATTAACCGATATATCACAGGAGGAATATCCCCATTCACGCTTTTGCAAGCACTACGCTAATTAGTTCACAAGAACCTTTTCTACAAATACAATCAAGCGAATAACTGGTTTAATAATGGAGCCTATATTCCTGCTCAGTATTGATGTTGGTTTATGGAAACAATATGGAGTCAGTTTCCACCCGGGAAACGCAGTGGCGATGGAGCTTATATCCACCTAGTTCAAAAGGGATCGAATAAATGCTTTCGTTATCAAACGTGGATGTCATTGAGGTTATGAGGAGATTTAAATCCCGGAACATAAGAGTTTGTTTTTTGGTGCCGACTTATATGGGACTAAAAAAATCCATAATGGATGCCACAAGAGGAGTGCGAGAGTTTTTACTCACTGCAGGGGTTCATGACTATGCGAAACAGGAGAAGGGAGAAGCATCGAGAATATACGTTGAAACTTTTCTTCTTACAGGTGGAAAAATTGTAGAAACGAAGACTTCATTGTACAGACCTAAGACAAAAGATG
Organism: uncultured Acidobacteriota bacterium; assembly: GCA_964462735.1. Lineage (GTDB taxonomy): Bacteria > Acidobacteriota > Terriglobia > Versatilivoradales > Versatilivoraceae > JAKUNG01. The sequence goes on from CAYWYX010000099.1 coordinate 4,058, forward strand.
GCGATCCAAGAATTTGGGTATATGAACTATCGAAAAATGCCAAACCAAATGATTTGCTAGCGATCACTACAAAAGAATCCAAACTGGTTATAGTAAATTGTAGTAGGTCAAATCTTACTGACTTACTAAACCCACAAAACCTGATATACAAAGAATTATTTTCCGATGAAAGTAAAAACCTTAACGCTGTAGTAGAAGAACTGTTGTCCAAAATGAACGAAATCGCAGACAGGGGTTTTATCCCAACCTTAAGACCCGGGGATACGGGGGTTGGATATACTTTAGAAACATTACTAGGAATTTCAGCAAACAGTTTGAGATCACCTGATTACAAGGGCATTGAACTAAAATCGGGACGAAGGAGATCCCTAAGACACGGGAGAAGTACGGTGTTCTCGCAGGTTCCTAATTGGTCTATTAGCAGGGTTAAGGGTAAATCAAAGGAACTTCTTTACCTCCGTGGTCGATACAACGAAGAAAAAAAAAGAATGCAACTTTTTCATGAATTGTCTGCGATCAAAACAAATTCTTATAATTTGCGGTTAGAAATAGATAAAGAAAATAGGTATCTACACCAGATTTTTATAGATGGCGACCAAATTACTAGAGACGTCACATGGCAAATTACGGTTCTTGAGAATCGCCTTAGAGAAAAACATAGTGAAACTTTCTGGGTTTCAGCAGACACTCAAGGTCGAAGTGGCGATAAAGATGAAAAATTCCACTACCGAACGGCAAAATATACAGGAAATGCTGATAGTAGTGCTTTGGGAATACTAATTGAGACTGGCGTAATAACATTGGATTACACAATGAAGGAAGTGGGTAAAGGGGGCGTAAAAGACCAAGGATATTTATTCAAGATAGGTTCGAAAAACCTGAATCTACTTTTTGAGCGCGTGGAGAACTTTGAATTAGGTACCTATTAATTCGATCGAGTATTCGTGTAAAGGTTAGACTAATTTAGCAAAATGCCTTCCAATCTCATATGCTAATTTCACGGGAACGGCATTTCCAATTTGTGTGTACTTGGGTACTTCCCTATCGTGAATCAATTTTCTTGGATTCCCCGCACGCCGAATACCGCCGGTAGTTCTCTTACCTGAAAAACGGTACCAGTCTGGGAATGTCTGTAGTCTTGCCCATTCCCGGACTGTAAG
>CAYWYX010000099.1:5288-7389 GCA_964462735.1 uncultured Acidobacteriota bacterium
TGCATAATGGACAAAGTCATCAGGAAGTGAACATGCAGTAATAGTTGGACCTTTTTTTCCCCATTTTTTAGGTAAAACCCGTTGTGCAAATTTCTTGGTTTTAAGATGAGCAGGAATCTCACCGTTATTCGCAATCATGTAGGAAAAACGTTCCCTGACCACATCAGAGTGCCTACTGTACTCATGATCAGTCAGTTCATCGCCTTTCGATAGTATTTCATTCGAATGAGGATCTTTTCGAATTTGCTCTTGCCACAGAGTCTTCGGATTTGATTTATATCTCTTTAAGGACCCGCCATATTCAAATTTAGAGTCCATCAAGTCCGAGAGCACGTCCTGTATGTCCGGGTAATCATTGGTAGGTTCAGGGAGAAAACCCTCCTCAAGGGTCTTGATGGTAATGTGATCCCGCTGAAGGTATTTTTTTTTAAATCCTACGATGAGCACCCGCGGTCTATTTTGAGGAACACCATAATTTTTTGCGTGAATAAGTTTGTATTTTACTAAGTAACCAGGAATGTCATCAAACGTTTTGAATACGTCTCGAAAAATTTCACCTTTTTCACCATCTTTGGTCCAACGAGACCGCAACAAACCCTCCACATTTTCAAATAGAAACATTTTCGGTCTGATCTTATGGATAAAAAATGCCATGTCTTGATAGAGGTGGTTTGAGGGTAACTGTTGCTTTTCTACTGAGTAGGAGCGCCGGATACCAATACCAGAAAAACCTTGGCATGGAGGACCTCCTACAACAAGATCCACTGGGTAGGCTTTAAAATCCCGGCCAAAGGTATTTTTTAGATCCTTAAAAACCTTTTTAAAGAATTGTTTGTCTTTTACTACATCTTTAATATCGTTGGACGAGAATTTTTCCCTCAGGTGAGGGTAGTATTTTTCACGATTAACCAGGTACGTTTCTAGGGCATCGTTATTTAATTCGTTAACGTAGAGAGGATAAAACCCTGCCTGCTCCAAACCAAGCGAAAGACCACCGCATCCTGCAAATAAATCGATGAATGTTAGATCTGAACTAGATAACTTTTTAATTTGTTTTTCCCCGTTTTAGGTTGTTGCTTTTGGAGGTTATTCCTAGACCATATGTTGAGTTCAGATAGTTGTAAATCTTTGATAATTTGGACTCAAGTTGTTTTTTACGCATGATCTCACACCCCCATAAAACAAAAACCTTGTAACCTAAATTTTCATATTTTTCCAGGTTTTTTTTATCCCGTTCTTTATTTTTTTTTAATTTAGCAATCCAAAAGTCACTGTTCTTTCTTGGGGTATGCCCGTCAGGGCAATTTTCATGTCCATGCCAGAAACAACCTCTCACATCCACAATCAGTCTATATTTTATAACGACAACATCCGGTTTTCCAGGCAAATCTTTCTTGTGCTTTCGATATCGTAATCCGTCTCTAAAAAGTGATTTTCTAAGGGTTAATTCCGGTTTTGTATCCTTTGATCTTATTCTACCCATCAAAGAGGAACGTCCAGCTTCACTAAGAAAATCAAAGGTTGTTTTGGATCGGCGACCTGATGGGTGTTTAGTCCTAGTAGGCATCTATTTTCCCTTCTTCAGACCGGTCTTAAAGCCGGGGGTTAAACTCTAACCTAAAATTTCATAATACAGCATGAATAATTCGCTTCAGTCTTGTCCCTGGGTTGACCAGCCGGGATCTTTTTTCAGGAACCGTTTAACAAAGTCTTCAAACTGCTTTCCCTTTGCAGTGGAATCCGGATCGAAAGAATCTAGAAACTGGGTAAATTCTGCCATGGAATTATTCTATACCTGTCGCAAACAATCCAGGGCAGTAAAAAGTAACTTTAGAATTTAAGAGAAATTTTATAACAGCTTTTTGGGAGGAGTAAGACCTGACAGGTCCACTAAAAATATTTCATCGGGATTTAAAACCGGTGGGGCATTTCACTTCTAGGTTTGAATTCTCTGGCTAGTTTCTGGGCTTCAGATATTTGGGAGGGTGTCATGAATGTGGCTAGCTCATCTCTGACTTCAGCAGCCCTTCTCTGTCCTTGAGCAGCAGCTAGGTTGAACCACTTGTAGGCTAGGACATGGTCCTTTGGAACTCCTTCCCCA
>CAYWYX010000100.1:0-7383 GCA_964462735.1 uncultured Acidobacteriota bacterium
AAAAGATTTCTGATATACCACATGACTTTAGTGTTTTAACATCTTCAGCAGGTATGATTCCACCAGCGAGAACCAAAACATCATCCATTTTATTTTTTTTCATTAAGGTCATAATGCGAGGAAGAATAACATTATGTGCCCCGGATAGAATGGATAATCCTATACACTCTACGTCTTCTTGGAGAGCTGCATTAACGATTTGCTCAGGTGTCTGACGTAGACCACTATAAATAACTTCCATACCAACATCTCGAAGTGCACGGGCTATAATCTTAGCTCCACGATCGTGTCCGTCGAGTCCAGGTTTGGCGATTAATACTCGAATTGGATTTTTACTCATCATCCTGACCTTTTAAAAGTACTTAGGTTAAACAGAGAATAGTTTAAAAAATTGGCTCCTGATAAATTCCAAATACCGTTTTTAACTCTTCACAAATCTCTCCAAGCGTTGCATAAGCCTTGACACAATTTAAAAGAAATGGCATCAGGTTTTTTGAAGAAGCAGCGGCTTGTCGAAGCTCAACAAGTGTTTGTTCCACAAGCTGAGAATTCCTGGTAGCCTTTATTTTGTTTAAATTAGCTATCTGTTTTCTCCCTACATTGGAATCGATCGATAGTGTTTCTAACTGATTTTCATATTCACCCAGAAACTGATTGACTCCAACTATGACTTTTTCACCTCGTTCTACAGCTTGTTGGTAATGATAAGCAGATTCTTGTATTTCCTTCTGTGGGTAACAGCGATCAATAGCCGCGATCATGCCGCCCATCGAATCAATTTTTTTAAAGTAGTTCCAACATCCTTTCTCTAATTCTAAGGTTAGTTTCTCTAGAAAATAGGATCCTGCCATAGGGTCAATAGTATTGGTAACCTCACTTTCAGTAGCAATAATCTGTTGGGTTCGGAGAGCAGTAGTAGCTGTTTGTTCCGTAGGAAGTGCAAATGTTTCGTCCATTGAATTTGTATGCAATGATTGAGTTCCCCCTAAAACTGCTGCCAGAGCTTGAATTGAGGTGCGGACTATATTATTTAACGGTTGTTGAGCGGTTAATGAACATCCAGCTGTTTGGGTGTGGAAACGTAACATCCATGAGCGTGGATCTTTACAATCAAATCGCTCTTTCATTATTTTAGCCCAAACCTTGCGAGCTGCCCGATACTTAGCAATTTCTTCAAAGAAATCATTATGGGCATTGAAGAAAAAAGATAGTCGAGGTGCAAAATCATCAGGTCTTAATCCAATTTTACGAGCGGCTTCGACATATTCAATACCGTTTCTTAATGTAAATGCTAACTCTTGTAGAGCAGTGGAGCCTGCCTCTCGAATGTGGTATCCACTAATTGAAATACTGTTCCATTGTGGAACATGTCTCACTGCAAACTCAATGGTGTCTGTGACTAAGCGTACAGACGGTTTTGGAGGATAAATCCATTCCTTTTGGGCGATATATTCCTTAAGGATATCATTTTGGAGGGTTCCTCGAAGTTTCTTCCATTGGAATCCGTGTTTTTCAGCACTAACAAGATACATTGCCCAAATAATGGCTGCAGGGCAATTAATTGTCATTGAGGTGCTAATTTCTTCTAGATTAATGTTCTTGAAAAGAATCTCCATGTCCGCCAGTGTATCAATTGCTACACCGCATTTTCCAATTTCTCCATTGGAGGTAATATGGTCTGAATCTAGGCCCATTAATGTGGGGAGGTCAAAGGCTACAGAAAGACCAGTTTGTCCTCGGTTCAGAAGATAGTGAAATCGCTGATTAGCGTCTGAAGCTGTTCCAAAACCACTAAATTGCCTCATGGTCCAGAGTCGACTTCGATACATATTAGGATGAATTCCACGTGTGAAAGGCAATTCTCCAGGGTATCCAATATCCTTGGCAGGATCAAAATTCTCCAAGTCTTCAGGACTATAAAGTGTTTTAATTGGATGCCCTGAAATGCTTTTAAAGTTTTCTTGACGAGGAGGAAGCCTCTTATTTGCTGGACCAAGAACTTTTTTTTCCCAGCGACGCTTTGAATCACTCGAGCTTGTTTGGTTGATAGAAGTTTTACCCATAGTTCTTTGTTGTTCAATTCACCAAGAGATTCTATATTTTAGGCACGAAGTACGTTGATGAATAGTAAAAGAGGGAAGTTAGAGTGTCAATGATTTCAGTGAATGTTCCTTCAAGATTATAGAAAATAAATAGTTATGGAGGTGTCATGCGTTTAGTTGTCCAACGAGTTTTAGGAGCATCTGTTAAGATACGTAAAGAACTAATCTCAGAGATAGGTAAAGGTTTGTTAGTTTATTTAGGAGTTGGAAATAATGATGTTCTGACTGATGTAGACTATCTGGTTAATAAAGTACTTTGTCTAAGAATTTTCGAAGATAAAACTGGAAAAATGAACTTAAATTTAGAAGAAGTTGGTGGTTCTATCCTTCTGGTTTCCCAATTTACTCTCTATGGAGATTGCCGAAAAGGGCAACGGCCATCATTTTCAAAAGCAGCTGTTCCTGAAAAGGCGGCCGAACTCTACCAGAACTTTGTAGATGGGTGCATTCAGAGGAAAATAAAAATAGAAACAGGCATTTTTAGAGAAATGATGCAAATTAAATCAATTAATGATGGACCTGTTACATTAATACTTGATAGCCATAAGTTGTTTTAGAGTTGGAAAAGAGTAGAAAATTTCTGTCAGGTACTTCATCTAAAATGAAATTTCTTAGATTTACAATCAACTTCCAGCAGGTGCGTAATAACCCCGCTTCGTTCTAATAATCCATTTTTTTTCCTTTTGGTTAGAGGTATGTGCCATTTTTACTCTTACATTTCTCCAAGTGCCATCTCGTCTAGTATTAGTTGGTTTGTAACCAATAGTATATTGATTACGTATTTCGTGGGAAATTTGAGTACAAATAGCTTTGACCTCATCTACAGATTCTGGGAAAAAATGTTTTCCGCCTGTTTCTTCTGATAACTGTTTCAATAGTTTAGAGGCTTTTTTCTGAGCTCGACTGCGAATCGATCTTGGATCAAACAATCCAATCAAATATATGCTGCAAGAACTTTCTTGGGCCATTTCCATTACGGATTCAAATCTATACTGGCTATCTCTATCTTGACCGTCGGTAATAACTAAGAGAGCTTTTTTGTCTTCTTTGCCCTCCTGAATGTGTTCAAGTGAGAGATAGATAGCATCATAAAGTGCAGTGCCACCCCTAGCATCAATATGATCAAGGGTATCAGTCAGGTCGGCTAAATTTTTGGTAAATTCTTGGTCGATATAGACTTGATCATTAAAATTAACCAGAAAAATTTCATCTTCTGGATTGCTAGTTCGGGCAAAGGTTAAAGCTGCTCTATTAACTCGTTCTCGCTTGGTACGCATACTCCCACTATTGTCAATGACAAGACCAATAGAAACGGGCACATCCTCGACCTTGAAAAGTGAAATCTCTTGTTTTATTCTGTTTTCATAAATTTGAAAGTCATTTTTCCTTAATCCCTTTATTATTTTCTCTTTACGATCTACAACAGTAACATGTAGGAGTCTTAGGTCGACATCTACTTTAAGGGTGTAATCAATGTTACCTGTCTTGTCTTGTTTTTGGGCGATTAATGACGCAACTACAAAAAATGTGAGAGAGAAAAAGATAACGAAAGGTTTGGATTTCATAAAACTAACTAGTAGGACCATAATAACCACGTTTGGTTCTAACTGACAAAGAACGAAGACCTTTAGGAGGAGTCATCTTAATTTTGATTTTTCGCCAGCGGCCATCTAGAGTTTGGTTAGTAGGAGAATACCCTAGAATATATTGATTTTTTAGGCCTATAGCGATTTTAGTGCAAATGTCTTCTAGTTCATAAACAGAATTTGGGAAGTAGGCACTTCCTCCAGTCATTGTTGTGATTTTTTCTAAAACCCCTCTGCCAGTGCGGCCACGTGCTAGGTCAGAATAGAATGAATTAACAATTCCTATAGCAAAGATCTGTACATCAGATTCTTTAACAGCTTCGTGAACATTTCTTAGAGAATAACGACTGTGGGTGTCCTCGCCATCTGTAATCAACAAAATGGCTTTTTTAGAATGAGAAGATTGTTTCATTTTTTCTAGGGCTAGGTATATTGCGTCAAAAAGAGTTGTAGATCCCGCAGCTTTCTTCTGCATTAGGCGGTTTTGTATTTCACTGATGTCAGAAGTAAAATCTTCTTCAACTAATGGACGATCAGCAAAGGCCATAAGAAAATATTCATCGGCTGGGTTACTAGTTTTCAGAAAAGCAACAGCTGCGTCTCTAGACCTGGCAATTTTATTTCCCATGCTACCACTGATGTCAAACAATAATCCGATTGAAACGGGAACATCCTCATTACTGAAATACTTGATCTTTTGTTCAACTTTGTCTTCGAACAGTCGGAAGTGTTGTTTTTCTAGACCCATCACAAAACGGCTGCTTATATCAGTTACGGTGGCATTTACCAATACGAGGTCAACTTGAATCTTTAATGATGAAATTGCATCTCCAGATGAAGAGCCTTCTGTTTGTTGTTCTTGACCTAGTAGAGCTGAGGACATAAAAAACAGACCAAGTAGTAATAAAAACGATTTATTAATCATGAGGTAGTAGGGTTCCAACTGTTTTTAAAATTAATTAATTTTGCCTTATGCCTTTAATCCAAATCCAGTAATATATTAATTCGATTCTGAAAGTTTTATGTTTTTAATGATTGGCAAAAAGCACTAAAGAATCGAGAGTTCTAAAAAAACATGAACTATCATAAGGTTATTTTTTATAACATAAAATTATGACTTGATCTTCCTGGAATTTTCAACAAAGATAGGATCAATGAAATTGAAAGTTATATATCTGAATTCTAAACTAAATTCAAGGCTTTGATAAGTCTTTGACCAAGAATTTTTTGAACTCTGTTGTAATTATTCCTGCCCGTTTTGAGTCTACACGGTTTCCTGGAAAACCTCTCGAAAAAATAGCCCAAAAAACTATGATTCAGCATGTTTATGAGCGAGCCTCTATTGCTCGACGACCTTCAGAAGTTATTGTGGCAACTGACGACAAACGAATTAAACTTGCCGTAGAATCCTTTGGTGGAACTGCTAAAATGACTGCTAAAACACATCAGTCTGGAACTGAAAGGATTGCTGAAATAATTCCAAAACTAAAAACCGATTTAGTTGTTAATGTTCAAGCAGATGAACCCTTGATTGACCCTGCAAGTATTGATGCAGCGATTGAACCATTTGATTTTGATCCAGAGTTGATGATTTCTACTGTCAAATCTTTGGCCACTCAAAAGGAATTAAAGGATCCCAACGTTGTAAAGGTTGTTACTGATCATAAGGGGTATGCTCTATATTTTTCTCGTGCTTCTATTCCCTTTTATAAGAGAACTAATGGGTTTCAGAATATACTTTTTAAACATATTGGTTTGTACGTTTACAAAAAGTCTTTTTTTGAAACCTTTTCAAAACTTTCAAAGTGTAAGCTCGAACAATTGGAAAATTTAGAACAACTTCGCTTTTTGTACAATGGATATCGAATTAGGGTAGTTCATCATGAGTGCAAATCAATTGGAGTTGATACACCTGAAGATCTTATTAAAGTCAAAGAAATCCTGGAGAAGAATCAAAAAAGCTAGCGGATAAGTAAAAAGGATAAATTAGATATTAGAGTAAGGTGGTTTCTGAAACATTTTCATATGGTTTGAGAAAGGAGTTTGAATAGTGGCCAAGTATATCTTTGTTACTGGTGGAGTTGTTTCATCTTTGGGAAAAGGCTTGGCTGCAGCTTCTGTCGGATGTCTTTTAGAGAGCCGAGGTTGTACCCTGAGTCTACAAAAATTCGACCCTTATCTTAATGTTGATCCAGGAACGATGAGCCCCTATCAGCATGGAGAAGTTTTTGTTACAGACGATGGTGCTGAAACGGACTTAGATCTTGGCCACTATGAACGTTATACTGGTTGTAGATTAACTAAAGATCACAATTTGACTACAGGACGAATCTACGAATCTGTAATTCAAAAAGAAAGAAGGGGTGATTATTTAGGTAAAACCGTTCAAGTCATCCCTCATATTACCAATGAGATTAAAGCGGCTATCAAAAAAGTAGGCGCTGAAGTAGATGTAAGTATAGTCGAAATTGGAGGTACTGTTGGTGATATTGAGTCACTTCCTTTTTTAGAAGCGATTCGGCAATTAAGACAAGATATGGGGCGAAAAAATACTCTATTTATTCACCTGACTCTTGTTCCATATATTGGGGCTGCTGGTGAATTAAAAACAAAACCAACGCAACACAGTGTCAAAGAATTAAGAGCTATTGGGATTCAACCAGACATTTTACTATGTAGAACCGATCGTATTCTTTCTAAAGAACTTAAGGCAAAGATTGCTTTATTTTGTTCAGTTTCAAATGAGGCAGTTATTACTGCAAAGGATGTATCATCCATTTATGAAGTACCTTTAGTATTAGGAGCTGAGGGCATTGATAAAATTATCCTTAGCCAATTAGAACTATCAACCAAAGAGTCAAACATGACTCAGTGGCAGGAATTAGTTAACAAAATTAGACATCCAACTAACTCAGTGGATATTGGGATTGTTGGAAAATATGTGGAGTTCGAAGAATCCTATAAAAGCTTAAATGAAGCACTAATTCATGCGGGGCTGTTTCACAATCTTAAGACTAAAGTTCATTGGATTGAAGCAGAGGGAGTTGAAGGTGAAAACTGGACCGATCAGTTGTCCAAGTTCGATGGAATTCTTGTCCCAGGTGGGTTTGGCAAACGAGGAATTGAGGGAATGATTCGCACCGTGACCTTTGCTCGAAGTCAAAAAGTACCATTTTTTGGAATTTGTTTGGGTATGCAATGCTCGGTAATAGAATTTGCCCGTAATGTAGCTGGTTTGCAGGATGCCAATAGTTCAGAGTTTGATCCATCCACTCCTCATAGAGTTATTTACAAATTGAGAGAGTTGAGAGGAGTTGATGACTTAGGAGGTACCATGCGTTTAGGTGCTTATCCATGTATTTTGAACTCCAAATCTCATACATTCAATGCATATGGTTATCTGGAGTTATCTGAGCGTCACCGACATCGGTATGAATTTAATCGAGAATATGAGGAAATCTTGATTGCTCAAGGAATGAAAATTGTGGGTTCGTCCCCAGACAATAACTTTGTGGAAGTAGTTGAGTTAGAGGATCATCCTTGGTTTGTCGGTTGCCAGTTTCACCCAGAATTCAAATCTAAACCACTGAAACCCCATCCTCTGTTTAAAGGTTTTATCAATGCTTCTTATGTTAATCGAAATCTGCGACAGAACAAGTCCCAATTAGAAACTGATCAATTGATTGATAAAAAAA
>CAYWYX010000101.1:0-7252 GCA_964462735.1 uncultured Acidobacteriota bacterium
AACAAACAGTGGTGATGTCTCCTATACCGTTATTTCTTCTCACAAGAAGAAAGAAGAATCATCGGTTTGACCGTAAGGCTGGAACACTATGATGTTCATATTCATGTACATATTAATTTCCTTTGTACCCATTGTTAATATACAATACCAACAAATACCAAGAGTCTGGGAAGCCCTGCCACCGAGCTGATTCAAGAAGACTTAGTGTGGGCTATTAGTAGTTCTTGTTAGGAAGATCTCCTAGCTTCTAAGCAGGGGGTCGCAGGTTCGAATCCTGCCGGGCGTACCATTCTTATTGATTACTGAGCAGACAGGACACACCCTAAGCTATAAATATTCTTTTTATAAAAGGAATTGTGGAAAGCTAGCTACTAGGAAAAAAAATGAGGCATCTTCGTTTCTCCTTAATTCTTATAGCATCTCACATCTTAAGTCCTTTACTCGCTGCTGAGGTGAATTCCCCTAGTTTTGAATTGGATGTTAGGCCCATTTTTGAGACGCATTGTATTTCCTGTCACTCTGTGCAGAATCATCAGAGTGGATTAGTGTTAGAAACTCAATCTTCTGTTCTGGAGGGCGGTGCCTTGGGCGGTCCGTCAATAATTCCTGGAAAGAGCCAGTCTAGTCCATTAATTCAGAGACTACTTGGTGAAAAAGTTTTACGAATGCCTCCAAATGGAAAACCCCTTTCTAGTGAGCAGATGGAGTTAATTGCCCGCTGGATAGATGAGATGGATGGAGGCACCTTAGTTGGCAAACCGTTACTTGACAAGCCTACTTGGCCATGGACTCCATTGAAGAAACCAACTGTACCTTTGGTTAAACAAACTACCTGGGTCAGGAATCCAATTGATGCTTTCATTTTAGCTAAATTAGAGGAAAAGGGGATGCGTCCATCCGTACCCGTCTCTAATCACTCCTTGTTGCGGCGCTTGTATTTTGGTCTTATTGGTCTGCCTCCTACTCCAAAAGAAATGAAGCAGTTTCTAAAAGATCCGTCGCCTAAAGCATATCGGGCAACCATTGAAAGATTGCTGAGTGACCCACGCTATGGAGAGCGATGGGCAAGACATTGGCTAGATCTGGTACGTTACGGAGATTCAATGGGAGGAGCACTTGATTATGCCCTTCCTCACATGTGGCGTTTCCGGGATTATGTGATTAGGGTTTTTAATCAGGATCGTCCCTATAATCGTTTCATTAAGGAACAAATTGCCGGCGAAGCCTATCAGTCATATAGGGAAGAGGGTAAAATTGGAACTGGATTTTTAAACCTGCAGGTATTGGTAGAAGGCTCGGGTGATGGAAGACGTGATTTTCTCACTGATGTAGTAAATACAACAGGATCAGTATTCCTAGGCGTGACCCTAGGTTGTGCTCGCTGTCATGACCACAAGTACGATCCCATATCACAACGTGACTATTATAGAATCGAAGGTTTTTTTGCTCCTATGCTAAGGCCTCAAGCCCAGTCGCTGTCATTTACTCAGTATGAATTGCCAAACCTAGAGCCAAAGACTTGGGAAAAAAAGTCCCAAGCTTGGGAGAAACGTTTGACTGAACGCAAGGAATGGGGTTCAAAGATTGAGAAGGCGTTTCAAGAAAAAGTAAATCAATACCGTGTACTGATGGCACCGCAGGACCTCAAGGATTGGGTACATACGGATTTGAAAAAACCTCTGTTTCCTGCCGATACCTTGATGACAGAAGAGGAGAAGAAACAGTTTTCTTTGATCGAGCGACAAAGAGCACGGTTTGCTAATCCTAATAGTCCAGCTCGTTTTGAACCAATGGCATACTTTCCTACTGAGCCCATGGGCAGTCTGGGGTATGCGCCTACCACCTTTCTTCTAAAAGGAGGAGATCCGAAGGCAAAACAGGAAGTCATTAAACCAGGTTTCTTAGTTGCTGCATCGAAAGATCCAAACCCAGTGAACTTGGAGGGTTGGAGTGGAACTCGCCGGAAAAAGTTAGCAGAATGGATTGCTAGCCCCCAGAACCCTCTTACCGCTAGGGTCATGGTTAACCGGATCTGGCATTATCACTTCGGAAAGGGACTAGTCACTACACCTAGCGACTTTGGGAAAAATGGAGGAGGAACAGTCCATCCGGATTTAATTGACTGGCTTGCGGCGAAGTTTATTGAAACTGACTGGAGTGTAAAGGAAATTCAGCGTCTAATTTTAAGTTCAAATATATATAGGCAGTCAATGCATAATACTCAGATTCAGGAGTATAGAAAAATCGATAGTATGAACCAGTATCTTTGGCGGATGCCTCCAAAACGATTAGAAGCTGAAGCGATCCGTGATAGTATCCTAGCAGTGAGTGGAGAGTTAAACCCTATTGCGGGTGGTCCTGGTTTCTTTCCAGAACTAGACGACCAAGTACTTAAGGGTGCGCGGACTTGGTGGGAACCTGATTCCCAACAGGAGCGAAACCGGCGGAGCATATATATGCTTCAACAACGAATTATTGCTTTGCCATTGATCAGGGTCTTCGATGGTCCTAATATTAATGAAACCTGTGCCGTGAGAGATGTAACCACTGCAACTCCTCAAGTATTTGCCCTTTTCAACAGTCAGTTTGCTCACCGGAAAAGCCGTGCGATGGCTCAACGAATTGTTCGTGAGGTCGGTCAGGATCGTGCAAGACAGGTTGAACGAGCATTCCAACTTGCCTTGCAGCGGAGACCAAGTGCTGAAGAAAAAGTCAAAGGCTTGGACTTTTTAGGATTTAAAACCGGTTCTAAAAATAACATGGACTTACAGAAGATTACCTTTAACAGGGCTACGCATGACAAAGAAGTATTGCAAATAACGACTGCCAGTAGATCACTGTCAGATTTCTGTTTGGCGATGTTTAACCTCAATGAGTTTATTTTCTTGCAGTAATTACTCTCTTGGTAGTCACTGCAAATGACTCGGTAAAGATAAATATTGCAAAAATGAGAAGACAATGTTGAAAAAACGTCAATACCTAAGTAACAATGTTGAAGCTATTGATCCTAATTTAGAGAACCTTGGGAGAAGAGACTTTCTATTTAGATTTGGCCGGGGAGCTGGCAGCGTAGCATTGTCCCAAATGCTCTTTCAAGATGGTTTGCTAGCTAGTGCTGAAAGTTCAAAAGATCCGTTGATTCCCAAGATTCCCCATTTCGCCCCAAAAGCTAAATCTTGCATTTTTCTCTTTATGGGAGGGGCTCCCAGCCAAATGGATACTTTTGATCCTAAGCCCGCTCTGGCTAAGTACCACGGAACTCCCGTGACGAGAATTTATGGAAGTCTGGAGAAACGGATCTATGTGAGAAGTCCCTTCAAGTTCTCCAAGCATGGACAGTGTGGGATGGAGATCTCGGAAATCTTTCCGCATCTATCCACCTGTGCGGATGATTTGGCAGTGGTTCGGTCAATGCACACAGATTCTGACAGCCATCCGACAGGTATTGTCTTGATGAATACGGGAGTTCAAATACCAGGAGCTAGTCCTTCGATGGGTTCTTGGTTAGTTTATGGTCTAGGGACTGAGAATCAAAATATGCCTGGATTTATTGTTTTTCCTGACGACAAAAGAGGAATTTCCGGAGGGAGCTCAAACTATTCCAATGCTTATCTCCCTACTGCTTACCAAGGCACCGTTATTAATCCACAGGGTGTGCCAATTGTTGATTTGCAGCCACCCCATGATGTAACACGGAAGCAGCAGCATTCCACCATTAACTTGATTAATGAATATAATGAACTTTTTCTAGACTCAGATCCTAGTAATGGTGCTCTTCTAGGTCGTATGAAGAGCTACGAACTTGCTTTCAGGATGCAAATGGCAGTACCTGAAGCACTCGACATCGAAAAGGAGTCACCTAAAATCAAAGGATTGTATGGGTTGAATAATAAGATTACCGAGCCCATGGCCCGTAAGTGTTTGATGGCTAGAAGATTAGTAGAACGAGGAGTGCGATTTGTGCAAATATATTGTGAAGGATGGGACTCTCACTCTGATATTGATGGTGGGCACCGAAGTTGTGCTGAGCGAAGTGACCAACCCATTGCAGGCCTTCTGAAAGATCTCAAACAAAGAGGACTCCTTAGTGAAACCCTGTTAGTATGGGGTGGTGAGTTTGGCCGCACTGCTGACAATACGATGAATTTTTTCCGAACCCATCCTGGACGTGACCACAACAAGGAGGCCATGGTGATGTGGTTTGCTGGAGGTGGTATCAAAGGAGGTACAGTGGTCGGCAACACAGATGAACTAGGTATAAAAGCCGTGGATAATGTTTACCATTTACACGATCTCCATGCAACCATCCTGCATTTGATGGGCTTAGACGACATGCACCTTACCTACTATCATGCTGGCCGTTTTAAACGACTCACTGATCTGGGTGGACGTGTGATTAAGGAAGTACTAGCATAGATTGTCTTCCAAAAAAGAACAACTATGAGACCTTTCTTTACAACCTTAATCTTGACAATTTTGTTTGCTGGACGCCTCTCCCTTCCTGTCCAATCTTCAGGAGAAATCCTCCGAAAAGATCAGCAACTATTTTCAAATCTCAACCAACTACTTGTTACCGAAGACGGAAAAATTATTGATCACCTCTCCTGCCAACGTATCAATTTACAATTTTCAGATTCACCAGTCGATCACCAAGTAGGGACCCACATCAGTCGTACCCAGAGAAACCACCTATTTATTGCAGTAACACACAAACAACAATGGCTCTTTCAATCAACTGATGAAGGAAAAACTTGGATCCAGCTAAAATTTGACACATTTAAAAAATCAACAATTAGTAATTTGTTAATTCTCAATGATGATTCTTTTCTCGGAATGACAGGTGGAGGGGAAAAGCCCCTCCAATGCTATCGCTCTTTGGATCAAGGAAAAACATGGGTTTTAATTTCTACAATTGATTCTAAGCCTTTCACAATCATTCACGTGGATGGCGATTTTACTCAGTTACAAGACGGAACAATCTTGTTGCCAGTAAATAGAAGGAACCCTCCACCCAAAGGTAGACCGTGGACCGAACATACTGCTGTTCAACATATTTACCGTTCTACTGATGGCGGAAACACCTGGAAAGGAGGCGGAAATAACAATTTTTGGGATACTCTTCAGCAGGCAAAACTTCGTATCGAAGGAACTTCACTTAAAAGTACTATTCCTGGAATGGGCGGGACCTTTCCCGGATGTTATGAGACCCAAATTACGGAACTGGCTAACCATCAATTAATAGCAGCTTTTCGGTACTCAGGGGTTCCCCAGCCTTGGCATAAAAAAATGGAACTGGCATGGGGCATGAATACTTCAAGGAAAAAAATGATTCCAATTGTACCTGGTGTTGCAGGTGACACAAGAATTCTTAAATATATCTTCCTTGGCAATTCCTCTGACAGAGGTAAAAGCTGGAATAATTTCAGACCAGTTTTGGATGATAACAAGAAAAGTGTTCTTTGGTATGGATCGCTACATGGACAGGTGGTTCAGTTGCCAGATGGACGACTTGTTTTAATCCATGTCCGCCGATATCCAAGAGAAGACCAACAAGTAATAGCTCGAGTCAGTCATGATGGAGGATACACATGGGGTCGCAAAGCATATCGTCTAATCTACGGGTCTGGTTACCCACGAAGCGTCGTACTAGCCGACGGTAGTATTGTTACTGTGAGTGGAAGCACATTAACAACGCCCCAAGGCTATGTACCTCCCGGTGGACGATTTAGTGCTCAGGTCATTCGTTGGCGGCTACCCAAGCAAGCAAAATAGTCCTTCATCAAAACTATAAAACTATGCTTTAACATTAACCCATACATGAACATGTGGACTTCCTCTAAAAAACCAAATCATGTTGTCACTTTCTAATTTCCACATATCCCAGATCCCATCATTACCAAGGTCATCGTTTTTGTAAAATGACATCCTGAGTCCCCTGAATCCTCCGTTTTTCTTTATGTACTTCAAAGCTTCAAGAGCATCTTTCCTACGAAAAGGAAGTAGGAGATCAGACAAGACTTTTTCAACCAGATCTTTTTGATCTGAGCTCATTTCCGCCACTGGCAGTCCATCCAATTCAGAAACACCTCTTCTTAGTTTAACTGTTTGGGTTCCCTGTTCAGCTGGAGCATCTTTTAATAATGCGATGTTACGTTGTTTGGGATCCAGTGCTTGAAAAACTTGGTTGGCAGATTTAGCTTGATACCAGTAAACATTTCCAGGATGATCAGGCGCTTCAGTGAAACTCTGAGATGCATGACCGTAGAAAATGGGTCCACCAAAAGCTGATCCTTCCACTGAGTCACCATCACAACGCATTGTACAATGTCGTCCAGTCAGGACGAATTCAAATTTTCCTGTGCCCGGAAGACCAAATATAGCTACTGTGTAATTCTCTAAACCATTTCCATCCTCTTGCATGTGTTTCATGACCTTGTCTAAGTACTCCGGGTTGTGCAAACCTCCAAAAATTTCTTTGATCATCATCTGCTGATCTGGGGTAAACAGGTCCTTAATTTTAACTGGAGTAATCTGCCAATTATTGTCGACTTTGGAACGCAGTGGGTGGTCAAACGGAAAGTGAACAATAGTTTTTTGTTTGTCAGATAAACTTTGATAGAGGGTCGTAACCAAAGTTTCTGAGGAAAACTTGGGCCCCAGAATTTTCTTAGATTCCTGTTTGGGGGAATTCCCTAAAACTCTTGAAGGTGATGCTGCATTTGCTATCAAACCAACACTGGTTATCGCTATTTTTTGTAAGAAGGTTCTTCGTGGACTAAAAGGTAATTTAATAACTGAATTTGTAAGTTTATTTTTCATAGTGTTTTCTTTTATGTAATTTTACTTTTGAGAAGGTATGTTAACCCCGTTACAGCAAGGTTTTCTGATTCAGCTAAGAGATTGTTTTGGTCAGGAGCTGGGATTAGCTCATTCCCCCTAAAAATATTTTTTGAATTTTAACCAGGTCAATGATTTCACTAGCAGGACACACCCTCCAGCAGGGCAATGGAGACATTTAATCTATTTCCCCCTGCCTCTATTGTAAACCAGCTGCTGGGTTCGCTGTATCCGTTTGCGACGTCCGTAATCTGAGAAGTCATCGCTTATCCGATGAATGACCATTACCTTCTGGTTATCAGAAAGGCTGCGAATTTCACAGACCTGCAGGGGGCCTCTGGCAGATTTAACGACCCTTACGGTTACCAGATCGTCAAAGATCGTAAACTTGGATCCTCCTTTTATACCGGTCATA
>CAYWYX010000102.1:0-7212 GCA_964462735.1 uncultured Acidobacteriota bacterium
CTATTAGCTGGATGGTTTTACCTTTTCAAATATAACGACCTTATTGATTATTATACGTTCTGGGCAAGAACAAACTTATCTAATGTTAAAACTCAACTTGCACTGGACTCTAGCACTACAAGTTTTCTCTTTTATGCTAACAATTTAATTTCTCAGCTGGGAAAACCATTGTTTTTTTTAGTAGTCCTGGGCCTTATAGGAATAATCTGGATTCTTCTTTTCTCTAGACATCATGTCAAAAAAGAGACTCGATTGATTCTCATAGGAATTGTTGTATTTGCTTTTTCCCCTTATCCAATTTTGCTTCTTAGGGCACCTTTGGCAAAACCTGGTGATATTTTTATGCTTCCTTTCTTTATCCTTCTAGGCATCATTGGGGTCTGGTACTTAATTCCATTTAAGAAACTCTTTTGCAGAGTACTCCTATTTTTTGTGATTCTCCTTAATATTGGTTCACTGATCGCCCATAATCAATCCCAGTATTACCAGGGAATTGATACAAAAAAAGCTGCTGATGACTTCTTTGAATTGCTCAGGTCGCATGACTACACTAAAGCTAGTCTTTTTTCTTTGTATCAAGACATCTATTTCAATTCAGAAACAGTCTTAAATATCTTTTACCGTTCTCCAATTCTTAGAAATCGTTACAATTTGTCTGTCTCTTCCATATCTCTTGAGGCTAGTGCTTCTCCAACTATATCAGCCGCTGAACGTTTTCGTATTCTTGCAGATAGTGGAGAAATCCTTTTGATGTCGGATCGGCCAAAAGGACTTAAGTGGCTCTCAATTAATCAACAATGGGAAGAACTCTATCAATTAATCCAAACGGATCCCCTCTTTTTCTTGCTGGGTCACATCAAAGCTTATGACGATGGATCTGGCATCAACGTTTACAGCAAATTACATTTCTCTTTAGCAAAAGAATCCGATGGCTGGGTGATCAATGGGGCTGTTTTGAAGCTGTTAGCAAAACCAGGGAACTATCAAATCTTGATAGAAGGTAATCCTCATGGGGATTCCGTCAAGGACCTATCAATATTATTAGACAATGGTCAACAATATGAAGGCCTTGTAACAAAGGGAAAACGCAGACGTGCATTTCTATTTGAAGTGCCTATCAGCCAAACATCTACCCAATTTAAATTACACAGTAACACTTCAGTTATCCCACGCACTCTGAAGGGGAGCTTTGCTACCACTGACAACCGTGAACTCCTTTTCTCAGATTCACTGGTTAGTTTTAGCCGCCACTAGCTTGTCTGTGTTTAAAACCAAATTAATTGCTATGTTTTCAATTGCAGTGTTAAGGTAACCACGAGCAGCCAAACCAAAGAAGCCTTTTTGTCTGCCATTTAATTAATGGTTTATCTATATTATTGATCGACAGTTGAGCTCCCACCAATTCATAAGAAACTCTAATATTTAGACTGATTGGGTAGCCCAAATTGAGTGTAGAGCTTTGGCTAATTGTTTTCTTGTTGATAGGCTCTGGTTCCCGTTTGGTGAACCGCATTAGACCATATGTCCCATCTTCTTTTATGATGAGTAGTGGCGATGATTCTTTTGTAAAAGGGGTAAAAACTTTCAAATTGTATTTTACTACCAAAAGAAAGACAAATAAACCATACCCAGCTTGATACATAGACTAAGAAGGCTTATCTTCTCCCTGAGGTGACACGGGACTTAGTTCCTTTACTGTAGCTTTAATTGTTAGGCTGTATTCACCGGAAAGTTTCCAGAAACGATTCCAGAGGATTCCCATTGGCAACGATGGATCATAATCCCTTGTTAACTCCTGTTGAGAAATTTGTCTGTTTTCATAGTGAAAAGGAAACCCTGTATTATTTGCTCTATCCCCAACTGCAGATGTTGACCGGCTTAGAACTCCATTATGAATTCGCCAGTATCCTGGATTGAGTCCTTCCCATTCATCCTCTAGGTTGAAACCATCACTGAGATGCATATGCTTGATTAACTGAAAAGAAGATTGTTTCCGATTTTGGGACTAGCAAATAGGTCAAATCCAAGATATTTAAGAGCTCCAAGAAACGGAATAGAGCTAAGAAAAGATTTTAAAATGCGTCGGCGAGGGTAGTACATGTTTTGAGATTTTCGCCAATCTTAATAGAATAATTTAATTATGTTTTATTGTCTAAAATTTATTAGTACTTCTTTAAAGGTATTCAAAGTAATGTCGATATCTTCCGCGGTGTGTGCATAGGAAACATACCAACTACCCCGACCTGTAGTTCGGACACCTTTGAAAACTAGATCAGTAACCAATTTTTGATAAGTTACACTGTCCCTACTAGCCCAATCACGATAATCAGTAATTTCATCTTGATCTGTAAGACTGACTTGTACAACTGGTCCCAATCCACTCACTATAGAAGAAATTCCAGCATCTTGAAGTAATTCGGTTAATCCCTTGCGGAGACGGCTTCCCAAACTATTAAGGTGACCGTAAATTTTATCTTCTTCCGCGGTAAGAAATTTTAATGTAGCTAGACCTGCAGCTATCACTATTGGGTTGCTATTGTAGGTACCAGCATGAATAACTTGGCCACTAGAAATTAAATCCATAAAGTGAGCTTTACCTGCGACAGCACTAAGAGTAAATCCACTTGCAATTCCTTTTGCATAAGTTGCTATATCTGGGGTGACCTGATAATGTCTCTGAGCCCCTCCAAGTGAAAGCCGAAAGCCAGTGATGACTTCATCAAAAATTAAAGCTGTTTGATATTGATCACAAAGTTGACGCAATCCTTCTAAAAATCCTGGTTTCGGGAGAATAGTACCTGCATTGCACATAACTGGTTCAGTGAGTATTGCAGCAATTTCTTCCCCTCGCTGTTTAAAGAGCTCATTCAACAGATCAAGATCGTTCCATGGCATTATTATTAAGTTGTCAGCAGCGTTGACTACCTGACCTTTACTAGGTAAAGAGGGTATTGGGTTCTCTCGATTCCCAGCTTTTTCCAAATCAGGGGCAGTGGATATAAATACACTGTCATACCATCCATGCCATTGCCCCTCAAATTTTACTACTAAATTACGATCTCGGTAAGCACGTGCAACTCGAAGGGCAGTGATCACAGCTTCAGATCCAGTACTATTAAACCGAATTCTGTCAGCACAAGGAATTATATTAGTCATTAATTGAGCTAGTTGAACCTCCGCTTGATGTTGTCCTGCAAAAATTAGACCTTTTTCCAATTGTTCGTGGACTGCATCTATCACCTGGCGAGGATTATGACCTAAAAGAAGTGGACCCTGACCAAGGATATAATCAATATATTCATTACCATCAATATCTTTTATTCTAGAACCCTCACCTGATTCAAAGTAAAGAGGATGAGGAAGTTCAGCCTTACGGATATCACTACTAACCCCACCAGCTAGTACCTCTTTATTTTGTTCAAATAACTGAGCAGATTTTTTTAGAGTCATAATTTTTCCTTGTTTATGTTTGTTGTAATAATTACAGGGTGGTAAATCCACCATCGACCATTAGATTAACTCCAGTTACATAAGCTGAGGCATCAGAGGCAAGAAATACAACAGCTCCTTTAATATCTTCATTGTTCAGCATTCGTCCGATGGGAACTCTTTTGCAATAGCTTTTTAGAAATGGTTTTGCCTGGTTTTCTAAATATCCTCCTGGAGAAATACAGTTAGCTCGAATTCCTTTTTTCCCATAATAGTTGGCTATATGTCGGGTAAAGTTAATCATCCCTGCTTTTACAAAATTGTAGGCAGGTGACGGTTGCATGTCCGTACCCTCATAAAGAGTAGGATCGTTAGCCACAACTCCATAAATGCTTGCAATATTAATTATAGAGCCACGTTTCTCTCTTACCATATTTGGAAGAAAGGCCCTGCAAATAGCTAGGAGACCAACCATATCACCCTTGGCACTCTCCATCCAATCATCCTTTGTCTGAGTTTCAAAACCACCTCCAACCTGGGGCCGTGCACTGTTGACTAGAATGTCCAATCGACCAAAAGTTTTAATAATCTTGGAATGTAACTTCTCAATAGATTCACTGTTACGAATGTCTAATTGCATTCCGTGTACATTATAACCACGTTTCTTCAATTCTTTTGCGAAGCGAAGATTTCTTTCTAAAGAGCGAGAGGCTACAATGACTTTTGCTCCAGCTTCAGCAAGACCTTCAGAAAGGCTACTGCCAAATAACGGACCAGCTCCTGCTGTCACAAGAGCAATACGTCCCTTAAGAGAAAATTTATCAAGTATACTCATCTCAACCTCTGACAATTGGCGGTTAGTTTACAAGATCTTTTTGGAAAATTCATATTGTATTTGACTAGAACCTAATTCTGTAAACTAGATACAATATGGCCAAATGCTACTAAATTGCCCTAAGCGTTGTACAAAAGTTAAACAGTACGATCTATTGAACAGCTTGTAGTAGCATTATTCTCATTCAGATTTCAGTTGAATTTTTGTAATCATTGCCAGGAGCTGGCGGTTGTCAATACTAATGCCCAGTTTGGCAGGAGAATAGTCGTAATTTCCTGAAAGTTGTAGTCTAACTTGCCCTTGCCACTCAGACTTCATTTTTATCGGAAACTGAGCTACAAAAGGAGAGGCGTTTTCAACTACAAAAGGTTCAGAAACAATTTTTTTTGAATCATCTAAAAGAAAAAGTTGAACTGGATAGCTAAGATTCTTGGGAAGTGGAATGCGTCCTTCAATTTGAATCATTACTACCGATTGCTGACTCTCAAGATTTAAATGGTGCCCAGCTAGAGCCCAACCGTCAAATTGCAGAGGTTCATAACTAAGCCTTTCAGACCGACGATATACCTTAACCGTTGATTTTTTTGGAATGCTGTCTTGGTAGAACAACACATAGCCACCTCTTCCCTGCTTAAGCCATGAGTTTACCTGTTGAGCATGCTGATTATTGGGAATATGAGAGGGTCCCTGCCATCCGTCCAAGGTAACAACATAATCTGAGTACCTAACATAAGAAAAGAGTTCCTCAGGGCTCTTTGCACTGCCTATTCCTTGAATTCTGAATTTGTTCCTCCAACTAGGAAAAGCCCCACTAAGTGAATAAAAGCGCATATTCTCACAAGTATAATAGGGATGAATCATGGTACTTCCTACTACTACTTCAGAATGACCTCTTTTTTTTGCATCGGTCAGAATGTTTGACAGCGTTTCTTTAACTTTCCAATCCTGATTAGCAGGAAAAACTGAGGGGCGCAACAAATAACCAGAAGAATTATTTAGGGATAAAACTAATAGCAATATCAATAGTGCAGTAGCACCGATCTTTTCCCAATCTAATCGAACACACTTCATCTTCAAAGAAAACAGATAACCAATAGGAACCAAAAAATAAAGAGGAAGTACTGAGTAATCTACTACATTAACCTTAGAAGGGTAAATCGAAAGTACCCCATACTGCCCAACCAGTAGCAAAAAAAATATGTTTGCACGATGACTGACAAGAGTTTTCCCATGCCTTATTCTCCGAATGAACCCTAAAATGCCAACTAGACCTAGAATTCCCCAAATCCATCGAGCTCCAAGACCCTCATAGTGGAATCGGGCTACATTACGAAAATAAAATAAACTGCTATCAAGAGTATCGGTAATTCCTGCTGCTACTTTGGTTACTTCCGATTTTGTTCCTGTCCAGCCCCAATAGTAGTCCAGTATTTTCATCATGTTCGGAAGATAGAACCAACCTGCAACTAATAAAAGAACCGGGACCAAGTAACTTAAATTCCAAAACCTCGGCCATTGAAATCCTTTAGCAAATAACCACTTAAAAAGAATTAAAATGTGTGGAACATAGTAAGGCAATAAAGAAGATTTAATGAGAAGAGAGCATCCTACTATTATTCCATAAAAAATCATCAAACCACGCCTGCGCAGTTGTCGGGTTTGAAGCAAGATCGCCGTTGCAAATAAAAACATTGAAGCAGCAGCAAAGTCGTTCGTGAAATGACGCATACTATAAGAAAGAATACCCGGACTTAGGGAAACAAGTAGAGCGCTGAGCAAGGCAAGATAGTGGCTTAGTTTTGCATATCGGAAGAGAAGATAAGTACTCCAAGCAAAAATAAAAAAGAACAACACATTAACAAGATAAACATTGGTTGGATGCAGTCCAAACAACATGTAGCTAAATGTTCCAAGAGTCACATAGAGAGGGGGGACATGCCATGCACCTGACCGATATTTTTTTAAATACCCTTTCCAACCTTCTTTCTCAAGTAAGTGAAGGTCATCATAACTTTGATTTTGATAAACTAAGGCGTCATAAGAAGGAGAATTAAGAACGTTTCGAGAGATCCACTGGCGACTCATCAAACCCAAGAAGACACTCAATAAAACCAGAAAGACACAGACCCACCTAGCAGTTAAAAATCGTGAAAAGCGTTGGGAGGTACGTTTCATAAGATTTCAATCCAACCTGTTGTTAGTATTAAAGGTCAATGCCAGTGTCGTTTCGCCCAAAAAAGTTTAAAATATCCGAAAATCGTTTTAACAATTTTCATCTTGCTCTTACCAATTCGAAGTGAACCATCCAGCGGCATGGCCACTTCTGAAATAGTAGCTCTTATCGAAATCAACTTACTCAACAGTTCAATCATACCCTCAAACCCCTTAAAATCAATAATTCCAAGACCAAACCGATCCTGTAAACGAATCAGAATTGGGGCAGAATATAAACGAAAAAAAGAGCTCATAGTTAAGATACCACGAATTCCAAGCAATGATTTAATAAGTGTATTCGCTATATTGCTAAGAAACATACGTCCGCCAGACGGGTGAGTAATACCACCTCCATAGGCATATGGACTGGCAATGACTACGTCGAATCCTTCTAGTCTTCTTACCATCATTTGTTGTAAAGTCTGAAGGCTGGAGGTATTATCTCCTTCAAGAGTAACAACCCAATCATGTTCCTGAAGAAGTGAATTTAAATAAAAAAAACCGGTTGAAAATGCTGCTCCTGGACCCAAATTCTTCGGATGACGCAGCACCTTCACTGACAGGTTTTTTTGATGACCTATAATTTTTTGAGATGTATCATCACTGCTTCCATCATCAATAAATACAATCTCACACTGGAACTGATTTTTTTGACTTTCTCCAAAATCCTCGAGACTAGTCAATAATCTCTGAACATTGGGAGCTTCGTTTAACACGGGAATTAAAAAAAATAA
>CAYWYX010000103.1:0-5749 GCA_964462735.1 uncultured Acidobacteriota bacterium
ACGACCACAAGAGGCACTTGTCTTGGATGAATACGGATTTCAGTATCTCCATGAGTTTTCACTCCACTGTCAGCAACAAAAGATGACAATTAAAATTTACCGGATGTTAGACACTATTGCAGCCTATGGAATTTTTACTTTCTATCGAACATCACAATCCAAAATTCTACGAAGTTTTCCAGTCATGGCACATCAAAATCCAGATTGGATTGCCTTTGTCCAGAGTGATTTCTATGTCCAAGTATACCAACAAGTAGATTCTAACTCTTCCAAAACATTAGGCCTTAAAATAGCGCTTTACCTCTCTGAGGTTTTGCCACGTAACTGGGAACTTCCCTCAATAGTCCATCACCTCCCCAAGAACAACAAAATACCCAATAGCGAACTTTTTGTGATGGGTTCCCATGCCTTAAGCCAACGATATGATTTATACCTCGATGATCTCTTTGGCCTAAAACATGGGGCACAAGCTATATTGGCTGACTACAAGTCATCAAATAAATTAGTAAAAGTCTTAATAATCATTTATCCAAATCAGCACCTAGCAAAGAAGCATCTCAAAATTGGACATCAAAAATTTCTTAATCAAAATCCCCAGAAACAAATTTTCTATAAAAGAGAAGGACCGCTCGTAATAATTGTATTAGATTCTAATGATCCTCAGTTTGCCATTTCATTCTTAGAGCAAGTTTCTTATGTTTCATCAGTAACATGGGACCCCAAATTACAACCAGTTTCGGTTGGTAATATGATGTTGAGTGTTTTTACCTACGTGGGTACGGTAGTTGCAGTAGCTCTTCTGATAGGATTATTGTTTGGACTTCTGAGAGCATTATTAACTCGATTACTCCCAGAGAAATATCTCAGTTACGGCGCTAAGTATGAAATTATCCAGCTCAATATTAATAAGTCACCTAAAAAATTTTAAATCCTGCTAAAAATAGAATCCTACCTAAGTATTAGACCTCAACCATTGGACCAAAACCTTTAAACGTCAAGTTCAATCCATCTAGACATTTTTTTATGATTATACTTTAATTATTTCTACTAGTTCTTTTACTGCTGCCGCGGAATTTTTAAGAGCCTCCTCTTCTTCAGGCTGGAGAGCGATTTGAATAATTTCTTCTATTCCATTTTTCCCAAGTTTTACTGGAACTCCAACAAAAAGACCGTTTATGCCATATTCACCCTCTAAAAATGCAGCACAAGGAAGAATTTTCTTTTTATCCTTAAATATTGCTTCTACCATTTCTGTCACTGCTGCTGAGGGTGCATAAAATGCACTACCTGTTTTTAATAGGCTAACAATTTCTGCTCCTCCATTGGCAGTTCTTTTGACAAGAGCATCAATTTTTTCTGAAGACAGAAGGTCTGTAATTGGAATACCTGATACTGTTGAATACCGAGGGAGTGGTACCATGGTGTCTCCATGCCCACCCAAAACAAATGCATGAATATTCTCCACAGACACATCAAGTTCTTGTGAAATCAAGGTTCTAAATCGAGCTGAGTCTAAAATGCCAGCCATTCCTATTACTCTATTCTTAGGAAAACCAGAAACTCGATAAGCAGTTTGAACCATAGCGTCTAGCGGATTGCTTACTATAATTAAGATACTCTGGGGCGAATGCTTCACAATTTGTTCTGTTACGTTCTTTACAATTTCATAATTTTTTATGAGTAAGTCGTCTCGACTCATTCCTGGCTTTCTTGGAAGACCGGCTGTAATAATTACAATGTCCGAATCCGATGTATCCTCATACTGATTAGTTCCCACTACCTCACAGTCAAAACCTTCAATTGGACCCGATTGCAGAAGATCCAATGCCTTTCCCTGAGGTATTCCCTCAACAATGTCTACAAGTATTACATCTGCTAATTCTTTATCAATAATCCAGTGAGCAGCCGTAGCACCAACATTCCCCGAACCCACGATCGTGACTTTTTTTTTCATATATTCTCTCCTCGTTTGTAGTTGCATATTTCAAATAGGAGTTTAAGTTAGCTACTAAAGGTCAAAAGTCAATAACTGAAAAACCCATAAAAACCTTTCAATAGCTTTAGCAAACCCTTTTTCAACTGTTTGGTTGCCAACTTTTACTTCCTTCAAAAACACTGAAGATTAAGACATATTACTGATAATTACATCTGCAAACTGGCTTGTTTTGCACTTAGTTGCACCCGTCATTAATCTCTCTAAATCATAGGTTACCTTTCTCTGCTGAATTGTCTTTGCAAAAGCACTTTCAATTAGTTTAGCAACCTCTAACCATCCAAGATGCTCAAACATCATGGCTCCAGAAAGAATTACCGAACCTGGATTAATAACATCTTTGTCTGCATATTTTGGAGCAGTTCCATGGGTAGCCTCAAAAACACTATATTCATCACCAATGTTAGCACCTGGTGCTATTCCAAGTCCTCCTACTTGGGCAGCACACGCATCAGAAAGATAATCACCGTTTAAGTTAGGTGTAGCTAGAACCTCATATTCAGAGGCTCTTGTCAAAATTTGTTGGAACATTGAATCAGCAATACGATCATTAATGAGAATTTTACCTTCAGGTAATTTTCCATCGAACTTGTTCCACAGATCTACCTCAGAAATAGTTTGTTCAGGAAATTCTTCCCTAGCTAATTGATAACCCCAATCTCGAAAACTACCTTCAGTAAATTTCATAATGTTGCCCTTATGAACTAGGGTAACAACCCGACGGTTATACTTGATGGCATGAAAAATTGCCCTGCGGACTAAATTCTTAGTAGCACCTATAGAAATAGGTTTAATTCCAATTCCAGAATCCAAAGAAATCTTCTTCCCCATTTCCTTGTCTAGAAACTCTATTACTTTAGCAGCTTCACAACTACCCTCTTGCCACTCGATACCTGCATAAACATCTTCAGTATTTTCTCTAAAAATTACCACATTCATCTTTTCGGGATTTTTCACAGGGGAAGGGACTCCTGAAAAATATTTAACCGGTCTAACGCAAGCATATAGATAAAGTACTTGCCTCAATGTAACATTGAGACTGCGAATTCCCCCACCGACAGGAGTAGTTAAAGGCCCTTTTATCGCAACGCGAAAAGCTTTAATTGCGTTAAGCGTATCTTCAGGCAACCATTGACCAAATTTTTTGTATGACTTTTCTCCAGCAAAGATCTCATACCAGTGAACAGCCCGTTCTCCCCGATAAACTTTCTGAACTGCACTGTCGAAAACCCTAACAGCAGCTTTCCAAATATCACGTCCTATCCCATCACCTTCGATGAAAGGAATAATTGGATTGTTTGGCACATTTAACTGACCCTTCTCTAAGGTTATTTTCGCCCCATCTTTTGGTACTTCTATTCCGTTGTAACCCATTGTGAATTGCTCTCTTTTTGAACGTTGGAATTCAAGCATTTAAAAGAAAAAGCTGTCTAATTAAATGCTTTATTCATTACCACCAAATTTACAATCAAAACAGCGCTGCTTTTAACATGTTTGGTGAAAAACTGTCAAGCAGTCCTCTAATCAAACTAATACTGTCTTCTGTTAACTTAATAATCATCTTACAAAAAGTATTATCGACTATTTTAAAGTCTTTTTATCTATTATATTTGACAACTACTAATCGGCTAGGCTAATTTTGTAAAAAGCTAATGTCTAGTTTTTTACAAATAGTTCCCCACAAATTTGGCCACACAAAACATATCATGGATCAGAAAAGAATCAGAAATTTTTCTATTATTGCCCACATTGATCACGGCAAATCTACTCTGGCGGATCGTTTAATTGAATTAACGGGAACTCTCTCTCAAAGAGAGATGTCTGAGCAAGTTTTGGATGATATGGACCTAGAACGGGAACGAGGAATTACAATAAAGGCCCATGCTGTTCGCTTAAAATATAAAAGTCTTAATGGACAAGAATATATTTTAAATTTGATAGATACACCAGGACATGTCGACTTCAGTTATGAAGTTTCACGAAGTCTTGCAGCATGTGAAGGCGTTCTTTTAGTAATAGATGCTTCTCAAGGGGTAGAAGCCCAGACACTAGCTAATACATACTTAGCTTTAGATAATGACCTAACCATCATCCCAATTATCAATAAAATTGATCTTCCTAGCGCTCAACCAGAGCATGTGAAGGAACAAATTCAACAAGTTATTGGCCTTGATATACAGGACACCCAGTTAGTTAGCGCTAAACATGGGACTGGAATCCAAGAAGTATTAGAAACAGTCATTCAAAAAATTCCTCCTCCTGATGGAAGTTATAAAAACCCTCTTAAAGCATTAATTTTTGACTCCTGGTTTGATCTATATCGTGGAGTCATTGTATTAGTTAGGGTCATTGATGGAGTTCTCAAGTCTGGAATGAAAATTAAATTAACATCAAACGGTCAAACCTATGAAGTAAACGAAATTGGCATACAATCTCCTAAAATGGAGGAGGTACAACAATTGTCTGTCGGTGAAGTAGGTTTTGTAATAGCAAATATTAAAAAAGTCTCCGACACCCAAATAGGGGATACTATCACTAGTGAATTAAATCCTACCAAATTTCCATTTCCTGGGTTTAAAAAAGTAAAACCAATGGTTTTTTCAGGGCTGTATCCTATTGAAAACAAACAATATGAATCTCTCAGGGATGCTCTTGAAAAGCTGAGTCTAAACGATTCTTCATTTTTTTATGTACCAGAAAATTCCTTAGCTCTCGGTTTTGGGTTTCGTTGTGGTTTCCTTGGGTTACTGCATATGGAAATTGTTCAAGAACGACTGGAAAGAGAATTTAATCTCTCTCTAATTGTAACTGCACCCGGTGTGCGTTATAGAATTTGTCAAACAGATGGCAAAGTTTTAGAGATTGACAACCCTAATAAGATGCCCCGCTCTACTGAAATCCAATCAATTGAAGAACCCATTATCACTTCGACAATAATTACAAACCACGAATATGTAGGTTCTGTTCTTAAACTGCTTGAAGAAAAAAGAGGTATACAAAAAGAGTTCAAATACCTGACTCCAACTAGAGTTTCAATTACTTATGACCTACCCCTCAATGAAGTTGTGCTTGATTTTCATGATCGCCTTAAATCATCCTCAAAAGGATATGCTTCGTGGGACTATCATTTCTCAAATTATTGGACTTCTCCATTAGTCAAACTTGATCTATTCGTGGGAGGAGAAATAGTTGATGCTCTTTCAGTTATTGTTCATCGTGATAAAGCCATATTACGCGGTCGATCTCTTGCAGAAAAAATGAAGACTCTTATTCCTCAACAAATGTTTGAAGTTCCTATACAAGCAGCCATTGGAAATAAGGTTGTTGCCAGAGAAACTGTTAGGGCATTAAAAAAGAACGTCATTGCTAAATGTTATGGTGGGGATATTACACGTAAACGAAAATTGTTGGAGCGACAAAAAGAAGGAAAGAAACGAATGAAACGAATTGGAAAGGTAGACATTCCTCAAGAAGCATTTTTGGCTATTTTAAAAGCAGACTAAAACTGAACTCAGAAGAACTTAATGTAGATCCGTCATGACTAAAGAAGAAGGAGAAGACTTGCAGGAAGATATCATTAGGAATAAAATTCACAATTGAATGAAACAGATAATCTAGTAATATAGAATAAAGTACCAATTTCTTGGAGGCTTTTATGAAAAGGCTTAATTCTTTTTATGTTTTTTTAATTATTACTTCAATATTTTCCTCTGGGAATCTATTCTTGTCAGCTGACAATCACATCAGTTCAATATT
>CAYWYX010000103.1:5849-7175 GCA_964462735.1 uncultured Acidobacteriota bacterium
AATCTAGCACCTTTAGCAGGTCTCAGCAAACTTCAATACTTAAAACTTGACAATAACCAAATCAGCGATTTGAGACCACTTCGAAAATTAACTTCTTTGAACTCTCTTTATCTAGCTAATAATAAAATTTCTGCAATTGATTCTCTATCAACCCTCCCAAAATTATGGTCTTTATACCTACAGGGGAATCAAGTTTCCAATATCATTCCTTTACAACATTTAAAATGGCTTTCATCCCTGAACCTTAGTGACAACAAGATTTCAGAACTAGCTCCATTTTCATCCTTAACTGAAATTAGGTATCTAATACTCAATAACAACCAAATCAAAAATCTCGAACCACTTATAACCATTTGCAAGAAAGACTTCGAAGGGGAAAAAAAATTTTCCCCTTATTTAAGACTCTATCTCAGTGGCAACCCAATGGAACCTCAAGCAGCCACAAAACAAATAACTCAACTAAAAAGCTTTGGGGTGCGGATACAGTTTAAATAA
Organism: uncultured Acidobacteriota bacterium; assembly: GCA_964462735.1. GTDB lineage: Bacteria > Acidobacteriota > Terriglobia > Versatilivoradales > Versatilivoraceae > JAKUNG01. Next base: position 6,345 of record CAYWYX010000103.1, read on the forward strand.
GTGATTCAAATTTATCCTAGTTAAAAATATGGGTTACTGACGAGCTGAACGAATAGCTTGAAGAAATTTTCTTGCAGTGGAAGAGATATATCCAAAGTTTTCAGAAGCCACTGCTTCCTTGTTAATCAGTTCTGAACCCACTCCTAAAGCAGACGCTCCCGCAGATATAAAATCGCCAACTAACTCTAATTTCACTCCACCAGTAGGGATTAAAAGTACCTGTGGCAAAGGACCCTTAAGTGCCTTGAGATACTTTGCCCCACCAAGACTATCGCAGGGGAATATTTTTACTAAATCTGCACCTGCTTCCCAAGCGGTCAAAACCTCCGTAGGAGTCATAGCGCCTGGTATGACTGTCTTACTATATCGCTTGCATATTTCAATCACTGATCTTTCCAGAATAGGACTTACAATAAATTCAGCTCCTGAAAGCATAGCAGATCTAGTGGTTTCACTATCTAAAACCGTACCAGCTCCAACCAAAACTTTATCACCAAAATAATCAGTAATTTTTTCAATTACATGAAGTGCTCGCGGAACTGTCATGGTTACTTCCACAATTGATACTCCTGCTGCTTCAATTGCTTTAGCTATCGCAATAGCTTCTGTACTTGAGCTCGCCCTAATCACCGGAATCAAACCTACGTCTAGAATTTCTTTTGTAACCGTATTTCTAGCCATCAAGTCTCCTCAATTATCTTCTCCGGTATTATAACCAAATTTATAGAATAGCTTTTTATTACATAATACCCTCTATTTAAATAAAATTATCTACATTCTAAGTAACTAAATGTTCCAAAATAGCATCAGTAAATTCCAACGTGGTTGCCT
>CAYWYX010000104.1:0-1869 GCA_964462735.1 uncultured Acidobacteriota bacterium
GTGACCATTACGTAAAATTAAGTCGTGGTTCATAGGTAATTCCCCTTCTTTGGTTAAAGTGTATTGGCTAGGAAACCTTTACTGGGCCCACGAAACAATCAGCTGGAAGGACGCTTTTTCGTATGACACCAAAGAGCCGTGGAATGGGGTCAATCCCCCGTGTGGTAACCATGCCCATGGCAGTGTAGTGTGTGCTTTCCCCGCATACGCCGCTACCATTCCCTCCACCATGACCTCGTAGCCATTGGGGATCAAGCAATTGATCACCCTTCCAATTACCTCGGGTGGCAACAAGATGACCGAAGCGGGCTAGGTCTGATGCGCTCATGACAACCCAGCCAGGACCACTTCGTACGACGCACCCATTGACTTTATATGGGGGATCAAGATAGTCCCATGCCGAGGGCCACAAGGGATAGAAGTTTTTATCTTTTTGTACTACCTGACCGGGTAGCCACTCCCATTGATCAGCGGAAATCCCAATCTTGCTGAGTAGCTTTTCGTCGAGGACTTCCTTCAAATCTCTGTTCCAGAGAACCGTCAACGCCTGGCTAAGACGCCAAAAACCACCACTACTATAGCGGGCAATTGTCCCTGGTTCAATATGGGCATAATTGTCGTAGAAAGGGTCTCCAGTCCATTTTGCCCATTCTGGAACCATCCAGTTGCGCGAAAAACCTTTCTCCCCATAGAGATTAACGTATCCAACTTTACTTTCATCTGAAGGCCCCATTTTCCAGAAGTACCCAATCTCTAAGGGAAAACCACCATACTGTTTGCTACCATACTTGTCACCGAGCAAGTGATGCCATATCAACGTCTTATGGTACCCTTGGTCTAGATACTTGTGCGGGTGAGAGAGTTGTCCTTCACCGGTCCAGGTATCGCTGATCAAATCGTCCGGTTCAACCATACCTTCTTCCACTGCTAGACCAAAGAGGGCTCTGATGAATGTCTTACCTAATGAAGCTGTCTGGAATTTGTAGTCTTTGTTTCCCCAGGCGTGTAACAGATAGCCACCCCGGGTTACTACTGTACCCCAATTGTTGTCTTCGTGAACCTCACCACCAACACTGGCACCTCTTGCATTGAGGTTCGCTAGGAAGCGTTGAAACTTTTCTTGGTCAAGACCCGCATCTCCGGGCGTGATGGCTTCCCAGTTACTATCTGGAAACGTTACCCAATCAGGAACCTCTGTACTACGCATAAAATTAATTCCTTTCTTGTTCCACTAACTGTAACTATTGCTTTGGTTAAGCCTATTACTCGTTAGACTTAAGTAATATAACACCGAGTGCAATAATGATCGCAACAATTCTAAGGTAGACTATAGGTAACATGCGGATGTTTTTGGTCACAATGCTATATGCTCGTCTTGCTCAAGAGAATCTTCAAAAAGCTGTAAATACATCAGTCAGTTGGTCTGAAGTGACACCAGAATTAGCACCAACCGCTGAAGAATTTTTGCGGTAGTACTGTAAGTGTAATAGAATAAATTGATTGCAAGCTACCGTATCCAATTGTCATCAGACAGTGAATCTCTTAGGTGTTTAAACTGGATTGAGGATTTTTAAAAAGGAATGATGAATCAAAGACGACTGCTCGAACTTAAAGATAAACAGAAGCTGGAGGTCGTTGTCCTAACTTATCCAATCAGTCCAGATCGACAAATTCAACTTATTGAGCTTCTTCAGCAGGAATGGGATCGCACTGATGTGGATTGGTTGCAATCTATGAGAGGAATGTATAGTGATACCCTTCGTACTCATGTTGCTCTAGGACTAATCGATAGAAAGCTTGTTGCAACAGCTTCCATTGCTTTACCAATTGACCATCCTGAAGTGGCTGTAATTGAGGATGTTATGACGC
>CAYWYX010000104.1:1969-4529 GCA_964462735.1 uncultured Acidobacteriota bacterium
CGATACATTTCACCGCTCCGGTGTGTATCAAATTTTACGGTTCTGTGGTATGACGTCCAAGCCCAAGCTGGACAAATAGAAACTTTGATTGGCGCAGTTCCTAATAGAGTATTAGGTTTAGCATCACTTACTCCGCAACCATCTCCATTGCGAAAACATATTGGTGTCATCGATGGTGTAACGCATGATAATTATTCCGCTGATTTGACAAAACTGCTGGAGAGACTAGTTGAAACTGCACAACAAAAAAAAATACAGCTACTGCAGGCCTATGTCTCTACTACAGATCTTAAGAAAGAGGAAAGCTTTAAGGCTATTGGACTTTCAACAGTAACAACTTTTTCAAAAGCAATCTTGTTAGATAATAAGCCAATAACCGTCAAATTAATGCAGCGTCAACTAAACTAAATACTATTAATGATTGTGTATGTTTGGAGTGTCTTAGGAAATGAGAAGTTTATATTTGAGAATCAATCTGGATTACTATTTTTGTAACGTTATAATTTTAATAACTTAGCAGTTAAAAGAGGAATGAAATATTATTTTGTCAATGTTCAAATGATAAGCGTTGAGCATCAGTTCTAGAAGAAACTTATTGTTTGTTAAAGTACAATGAGGTCAATATGTTAGATGAAAATTTTTCTACTCTTTTAAACCATGGAGCAGTTATACCAGCTCATCCATTAGCACTTAATTCCAGTAGAAAACTAGATGAAAGGCGTCAGCGGGCATTGTCACGTTACTATGTTGCTGCAGGTGTAGGTGGTATGGCAGTAGGAGTTCATACAACTCAATTTTCCATTCGTGATCCCAAATATAACTTACTTAAACCAGTTTTAGAATTGGCTGGGGAGGAAATGGATCGGGCTGATGAAAAAAGGAAGAAGCCCTTACTTCGTATTGGAGGTATTTGTGGCTCAACCGCTGAAGCAATAGAAGATGCTAAATTGATCAGTGACTTGGGTTACCATGCTGGACTTTTGAATTTATCAGCCCTTCGAGAAGCAACAGATGACCAGTTAATTGAGCACTGCAAGGAAGTAGCTCAAGTTACCTCACTCTTTGGATTTTATCTTGGTTCTGCAATTGGAGGGAGAGATCTATCCTACAATTTCTGGCGTCAATTTGTTGAACTCCCTGAATTAGTCGCAATTAAAATTGCAACTTTTTCTCGTTATCAAACTCTTGATGTGTTGAGAGCTGTTGCTGAATCATCACGCAACGATATTGCTCTTTATACTGGTAATGATGACAACATTGTAATGGATCTCATTACGCCACATCGTTTTAAAGTAAAGGGGAAAATGGTTGAGTTAAGAATTATAGGAGGTTTATTAGGTCATTGGGCTGTCTGGACTAAAAGGGCTGTAGAGATTTTGGAGCAATGTCGTAGTTTGATGAATAGCGAGGAGACTATTTCTAAAAATCTATTACGTCTAGCTATAGAAGTCACTGATAGTAACGCAGCTTTTTTCGATGCAGCAAACGGTTTCAAGTCTTGTATTCCTGGAATTCATGAGGTTTTACGGAGGCAAGGTTTATTAGAGGGGATTTGGTGTTTGAATCCACAGGAAACATTAAGTCATCCCCAAAAAGAAGAAATTGATCGTGTCTGCCAAGCGTATCCCCATCTAAATGACGATATCTTTGTTAAAGAACATCGTGACGAATGGCTACGATGATTTTTAATAATTCTATCGTTACCAGAGAGAAGACTATTTTGACAATAGAAAATTACCTTGAAAGTCTGAGGTAAGTCATAAGGGACTTCTTGATTTTTTTCAATAAATTGATATAGCTTCCTTGGTTCATCTGTTTAATAACCTTAATTCATTTTTATGACCTCTAAGTTTCTGGCTGCAAATCTTATTATTCTTTTTGCGTTCTTCTTTAGGTCTTTTTCTGGATTTGGTGGTGCCCTTCTCAGCATCCCTCTATTAGCTATCCTTTTTCCACTTAAATTTATAATACCTGTTGAATCACTTCTGGAAGTTGGTTTAAGTGCTATGCTTTTGCCAAGTGTAATTAGGAGAGCCGATCGATCTAGTATACCTTTATTAGTTGGTGGATCCTTCATAGGTTGTACGGTAGGAGTTTACTTTTTAAACGCTCTGACAAATGATCAACTAAAAGCTCCTTTGGGAATTGTTATTATTGTCCTTGCGCTGAGCTTATTACGAAATAAGGAAACAATCTTAACTGGTTTAAAGGGTTTAGGATTACCTGTAGGCATTTTTGGAGGTCTGCTCGGTGGATTATTTGGCACCAGTGGCCCAGCTTATATTGCCTATCTGTCTAGTCGAGGTTTGAAGAAAGAAGCCTTCCGGTCGACACTAATTGTGATTTTTACTTTCGAAAATTTATGGAGGCTTAGTTTATATGCTTGGGATGGTTTATTAACTCGAAACGAACTAGAATTTGCTATTTCTCTGACTCCAATCCTTATTCTTGCAACCTACCTTGGTCATCTATCACAGCTTCACATCAACGAAAAGACATTTCGCCGAATAATTGTGATTTTGTTGTTATTTTCTGGGATTTTTCAGATATTTTAAACCTT
>CAYWYX010000104.1:4629-7151 GCA_964462735.1 uncultured Acidobacteriota bacterium
ATTTTTTTGTCTCGGCTAATAATGAATCAATCTCAGCATCAGGTGTCTCAAAGCGATTATACATGGAATGTGCAAACATATGAGTATCCATAAAAGTCGTAGGAAGTTGCAAACACTTTGAAGTCCTTTTTTTGCGCTTATGAAATAGTCGGTAAGGAGTTCCAATCCCAAATCGAAAGCCTGCCCGACGTTCGTAACAAATTGAGGCATCGTACAACAGACCAGCTTCTTCATGTAAAAAAGATGTCTCAGCTGGATCATCTGGGTTAATACGCCAGTAATGATGTCGATTTCCCAGCAATGTTTCAGCAAGAGAATTCTCAACATTCTTTTTCTCTTTTAGAAAAGTGTTCAGTGACTTGTATGCGTTATAACTGGCATGAAGTCCGACCTCAAAACCATTTTTCTTGAGCTGACTAATAATGTTCTTAAATTCTTTAGAACAAACATCATAGAAAGGATCAGGCACCCCCGTTAAGTATTTTAAAAGACTACCTTTCCTCCCAGAGAAATAAAAAGCAGAACGAACTTCATGGCGAATTTCCATGTCCATCCAGTCTTGAAACATCCAAAAGTGATTTTGTCCATTAGCAATATCTGTTAGGACGCTCAGTTTACTCCCACCCTTCTTGTCAATAAGATAACGAAACATTTCTATCCATCGGATCATTTGAGGATAGTCAACGTCGTGAGTGATCGCAGCTGCCCATGTCTTACCCTCAGGCCAAAGACTTAAAGGGTTGTGTGAGGAAAAGACTTCTCTAATTGTAGACCCATATTGGTTCACTATAGGAACATGTAAGAGATTATTTTGATATAGGATGGAGGTCTCAATATCATGATGATCATGTTTATCTCTAGTCATTTCCCTCTCATGAAGACCGCTGATCAGGAGGTATGTTGCTAAAACTATGTCATTATCTATTATCTTATTGTTAGGTGATTGGACTGAAACAAACTTGATACTGTCTATACTAGGTGCGGTGCGAATGAATAGCTGGCAATCAATATTATTTTGGTTATCACTATAGATTAAATCAATTGAGTCTTCTTTTGGATTAGTTACAAAATGGCAAGCAAGACCAGCTATGTCAGCTAAAGTTCTGATTGCATACTTTGCCTCGCCCAGAGTTAAGGGGGCATTTACTCCAAGGTCAACAAATATCTTGATGGGTTTTAACTGAGTGCTCGAATTTTTCTGACCAGGTTCAATCATTAATAATTGTTTCCGTTCGAATCCAATGAAATACTAGCATGTCATTATTAATTATTGGTACTAATAGCGGTTGATGTGATGATATTGCTATTATCTATACAGTAACTCCTTTTAATTCATTCAGAAATCATTCCTTACTTTTCCAATTTTTGGTATGACTGGAGGATAGATTTTAACTTTCTAACATCTTTATAGGGCATTTTAAAATACTGTTGACCTTCTTCAGGATGTTGAGGGGTACCCTCTGGGATCTTTCCACTAACAATTTGAACGACCACACTAGCTATCATTTCACTGCAAAGAGTATAAAGCTCTTCTTCTAAAATAGAGATTGTTGTTGTTTTATTTATCCGATGTTTCTTAGTGATAATAATCCTCCCGGTATCAATTCCTTCGTCCACCCAATGGACGGTAGCACCGATCTTATTGTTATCACCGTTAAGTAAGGCCCAGTGGGGGCAATCGATACCCCTATAGAAGGGTAATATTCCCGGATGTCCATTCAGAACACCAATCTTTGGAATTGTTAGAATATTTTTTCTAACAATTCCAGAATGGCCTAGCACTAAAAGGTCGGTCTTAGATTCTTTTAGTGCATGTTCCGTCTCGAGATGGTTGGTAGAGTTGGAGAAAATAACTTGTTGGCAAAATCCTGAATAGTCTTTTAGAAGCTCTTGGTTTTCCTTTGCGATTCTGTAGTATTGTTTAGCACCATCTATAGTACGTATAAATGAGAGCTTTAGTGCATCGACCAATCCAAGTCTTCGAGCTACAGATCTAAATAACTTTTGTTTTCGAGAAATGGAATTTTTTACAACTACCACAGAGACAGTGATGCCTGCCCGACGCAAAGCAACAATAATTTCTTTTCCATAAAAGTTATTTTTACTGGTCAGTACAGTAACATTCATTTGATATGTCCGAGTCTTTAGACTAGTACGTTGGACCCTATTCAGTGTACTGGGGGTTAGATTGGGTGTCAATTTTGGTGTTAGTGAGTTTGCCAGACAGCTAAACCTTTTTTACTGACCCCCTACTGACAAGAGAAAGAAATTAAGACCTCTAGTTCCTATTCAATATCCATTCCTATAGTTCTGGGGTTCTATAGGGACTAATCTACCAAAGGTAGTTTTTCAGACTGAAGTACTGCTTTGACAAGCTCAGAACATGAAACGGCATAAGTCCCAGGATTAGAGACAGAAATAGAAGCTGCTAAATTAGCAAGCCAACCAGCCCGTTCAACAGTACTACCTTGGCCAATTGCAGCTGCTAGTGTTGATAAGACTGTATCACCAGCCCCAGAGGT
>CAYWYX010000105.1:0-7146 GCA_964462735.1 uncultured Acidobacteriota bacterium
CCATCCCTGGACCACAATATTCTTTTCGAATCTAGCTTCTTTTTCTGTAGGTTGGGCAGCTAGTATTCTCTTATCAAAAATGAGTAAGAAGCATACGGTAAAATTAACTTAAGGAAGGATCTAGTAATTTGAGGGTCATATCCTTTTTAAAGGCTTGAACTAGTCCTTTAAAAACTAAGGCATGACCTTTTTTATTAAAATGAACATCACCTTTTATAAAATACTCATCAAGTACAAAGTCCAGACCATATTCTTTAATTTCCTTAAAAAAAAATTTGTTAATATCAATAAAATTTGAACAGTTCAATTTACAGAATTGTTTCCAAATAGTTATTCCCCGATGGTTTTCCACCCCATACTTTAATTGCGTTGTCCATGGATATACAGCCAGTGACAATCCAATCTTATTCTCTGTAAGAAGTGCTTCTAGTTTTGACATAGCATCGGTTGCTTGTAAGATAGCTCCTTCTACACCTTCAGGACCATATCCATCTAACTGTTGATCAAAGGTCCAACGTGACCTTTGATCAATAATCTCATTGAATTCTTTCTTAGTATAAGACTCCTTGCCAGTTCCTTTCCAAACCCTGTTAAGCTGATCTATCAAATGAAACGTAAAAGGAAAGATGTCCCCAAGATAATAAGGAAGATGCATGCTCATTCTGTAAAGAAAATTAGAATCAGCTTCTTTCTGAACCACCATATTATTTCTTATTTCGTATTCTTTACCTTCATCTTGAATATCTGAAATATCCGGAAAAACAACCAGATGGTCAAATGTAAACCCCTCTGACAACAAATATTCGACTTTTTTTAGATAAATACTTGGTGAATAACTGACTACTGCCAAATTTACCATTGTTAAGTCAGACCTAGATTTCTTAAACATCCCAAAAAAGCTTTCTTCATATTCCACTCCAATACCTTCAGTAAATGAATCTCCGATAAACCCAATATTAATGTGTTTATTGTTTAATTTGATGTTTTGTTCACCACAGGCCGACCTAAAACCATATTGATTAGTACAAAGCCTATAACTTTTTCTACCCCAAGTAGTCGTAACATCAATATTAGGTCTTAGGTCATGATTGTAATCTGGATGTGATGTACGGACTACAAAGCTTTCCCCAAAACTTTTAACTAATTGCTGTATTACAGATTCCCGGGACACGATGATGCCACTAGTCATAAAATAATCACTAGACACAAACATCACTCCAGCAATAAGTAAAATCTTTAATCCTCTTTGAACATTACTAATCAAGTTCATACCTATTTTTATAATCTTTTGCTAGGGATCCCGGCTGCTCTCCTTTTATGAGAAATGCAGATCCTATAACCAAAATGTCAAGATCTGTCCCCATAAAGCATCGGAAAGCATCAGTAGGTGTACATACTATTGGTTCACCTCTAACATTAAAAGAAGTGTTCACTAGAATAGGGCAACCTGTTAAACGTTTAAACTCATTAATTAGGGAATAGAATTTTGGATTGGTTTCTTTGTGCACAGTTTGAATTCTAGCTGAATAGTCAACATGGGTTACAGCTGGAATTTTTGATCGTCTAACACCCAGTCTCTCGATTCCAGACAAATGTTGCTCTTCATCAGTCAGCTTTCTACAAATACTTTTTGCAACATTAGCTACCATTAACATATAGGGACTATCACAATCCATTTCAAACCAATGTGATACATCAGTTCGTAGCACAGCAGGAGCAAATGGTCGAAAACTTTCTCGGTACTTTATCTTGAGATTTAATGTTCTCTGTGTCGCCTCAGATCGTGGATCACAAAGAATGGAGCGATTACCAAGGGCTCTAGGACCAAACTCCATTCGCCCTTGAAACCAGCCAATCGCTTTATTTTCAGTAAGAGCCATAGCAGTTCGTTGGATAATCTCATCTTTCGAGAGACAATTGAATACAGCCCCCACTCTATTCAATTCCTCTTCAATTTGTTCATCAGAGAATTTAGGACCAAGGTAAGCTCCTTGCATTGAGTCTGTACGTTCAACTACACGTGGCTTATCAAACTCTTGATGCCAGAGGGCTTGAGCAGCTCCCAGTGCCCCCCCAGCATCTCCTGCAGCAGGTTGAATCCAAATCTCCTTAAATGCTCCTTTTCTAAGAACCGCCCCGTTAGCAACACAGTTAAGAGAAACACCTCCAGCCATACAAAGATTGGGAATTTTATATTCTCTGGCTAAGTCTGTAGTCATTCTCATGACAACTTCTTCAATCACTGCCTGACTCGAAGCAGCAATGTCCATGTGGAACTGACTTAACTGATCTGACTCTGATTTGCGGACGGGTTGCCCAAAAAGATCGACAAATTTCTTGCTAATCATAGTCAAACCAGTTGCATAACTGAAAAATGATTGGTCTAGTCGAAAAGATCCATCATTTTTAAAATCAATAATTTTCTCAAGAATAAGATCCTTGTACTTCGCTTCTCCGTAGGGTGCTAATCCCATCACTTTATACTCACCACTGTTAACCTTAAAACCAAGATAGTAGGTAAAGGCCGAATATAAAAGACCCAAGGAATGAGGAAAATGTAATTCTTTAACAATTTTAAGTTTGTTACCTTTTCCAATAGCAACTGTACTAGTAGCCCACTCTCCAACACCATCTAAGGTAAGTACTACCGCCTCTTCAAAAGGAGAGGGATAAAAAGCGCTAGCAGCATGACTAAAGTGATGCTCAGCAAACATCAATTGTTCAGACTTGAAATTCTGGTATTTTTTTTTGAATTGTTTGAGGAGGTAATCCTTTAAAAATAACTTTTCCCGAAGCCAAATGGGCATTGCCATACTAAATGATTGAAACCCCTTTGGTGCCAAAGCAATATATGTTTCAAGCAAACGATCGAACTTTAATAATGGTTTGTCATAAAAGGCAACATAGTCAATATCACCGATTGTCAGACCATCCTGATTCAACACATAGTCAATGGCATTTTCAGGAAGTCCCGGATCATGTTTTTTTCGAGAAAACCGTTCTTCCTGACATGCTGCCTTAATATTACCGTCTACCAATAATACGGCTGCACTATCATGATAAAAAGCAGATATGCCAAGAATCTTCATAATCTTAAAATAGCGTATAGATAAATGGCGCTACAACCGACCCTTGGCTAAGAATAATCAGTGCCCCAAATAAACCAAGGACAATAAATACTGGGAGTAACCAGAATTTTTTTCGAACCTTCATAAAAGACCAGAGTTCTAAAATCAAAGACAACATAAACGCTCCAATTAATTAAAACTGTTTTTTCATAGATTGTAGTGGAATATCTCTTTTGATCCAATATGAACTAGCCTTTTTATTTATCCGTGTCTTTAGTAAATCCTTGCCAATAGCTTTCATAATAAATCCTAAAGGCACAAATGTTACAACATATACCAAACACATAATGATTGGAACCGTCACTGAACTTATAAAAATCCCAAAATGAAACCAATAGTAGTTGGGTTTTGCAAACAATGAGGGGCGGACCAACGTAATTAAAAGAAGTATTCCAGCAAAAAATAGACTCCACCATCTTACATCTTCCTTAGAAAATAATGGGTAGACTCCAATAATTACAAAAATAGCTGAAAACAGATGACCGAAGTTTTTGTTAGATCCTAGTTTTAAGATAATGAATAATTCCTTTCGTGGTGCACTTATCTTTGATCAGTTATTTATCTATAAGTATAGCTCTTAATGTTAATGACCTTATTTTATCAATGATCATTCAGTTTAAGAAAGCGTGAATTAAACACCACATAAACATGAGAATCATTGGGTATAGTTTGAAAATCCCAAAAAAGTTTTCTAATCCTTTAAAACTGAAATAGTACCTAATGGTTCTTAAGCTTCATTTATTAGATCGTTAATTACCCAATATGAGAATGTTATTGCTTTCAGAGAAGGTTTCTCCTGATGGTACACTATCTTTTGACTGTGAAATGGATTTGAGAATAATAGTCTCTATCCGAAAAGTCTTCTGAATTTTTAGTTTGAGGTATTCAACTGGTTATGTTGTTACGACATTTTATTTATAGCCGAGAAAAAAAACTCCACAAACGGGACATTGAACAAAGATTAGTTAGACCTTTTGAATGGGGGACAGAGTTTTTAAACAACCGCCAAAACACTCGTAAGCCCTTGGAGTTTATTAAACATCATAATCAAACAGTTCTAGCAGATAGTAAATCTTATTTTGTACCACCACCCTGTCAGAATTCGGATTTTCACTTTGACGGTTTCTGGTTAAAATTCCCTAGTGCTGTTCAAACCCCATATCCAGAGAATAATATCGTTCATGCACGCTATTTCCCAAAAAATGAAACAGCATTCATAGTTTTGCCTCAGTGGAATGGTGACGAACAAGCACATATTGGACTTTGTAAAGGTCTACAGCGATTTGGTATTGGTGCTCTTCGACTTAGCCTACCCTACCATGACCGGCGTCGGCCTAATGGTATCGAACGAGCAGATTACATGGTCAGCTCAAATATTGGACGCACTATCCAAGCAGTCCAGCAGGCAGTTCAGGATGTAAGTCGTTCTGCTGATTGGCTGTTCAGTCAAGGAATTCGTCAAATTGGTCTGTTGGGTTCTAGTATAGGCTCATGCGTTGGATGGCTTGTTTTTGCTCACGATCAACGTTTCAGACTTGCAGCTTTTAATCATGTTTCAAGTTACTTTGGTGATGTGGTTTGGAGAGGCATAACTACATCTCACATTCGTAAAACTGTGGAACAAAATATGAGTCAAGAAGAGCTTCGTGAGGCATGGTTGACGCTAAGTCCAAGTGCTTATGTCTCAAAACTAAGAAATAATCGTAGACCTATGCTCATGCTATCAGCCCTTTATGATTTATCTTTTCCTCCAGATCTTTCACGTCAGATTTTTGATCAGGTTGATCGTGAGCAGATCAAAGTTCAGAAAGCCTTTCTACCTTGTGGACACTATACCGGAGGCAGACCACCTTTTAGTTACCTGACGGGCTATCATCTCATCAATTTTTTTCGTAAAGAAAGAAACGCTTTCCTCAGAAACCAGTTAGTAGACAATCAGTAGCTGTTCGATCCTGTCATGTTAAATAACCAAATGGCTATTTCTCTTCAATTTCAAGCCAAGATGTAAACAGAATTCTAAGCTAATATCGCTAGATAAAGTTTGAAATATTTTTCTAGAGGGTCCTTTCTTTTGTCGCTCTATAGGTTTGTTGTCACCTTTGGAGTAATGACATCTGGCATTTCGTCGATAGGATAAACAGGTCGTGTGATTCTTCGAAATGGCAATAGACGCATATTAGTTGGAGTGGGACCCGGAAGGTTAACTACAAAGAAAGCCTTCATAATGTCGGCATAGCCTTGTCTAAAATTCATCATATTTTTAACACAAACAAACTTAGCTTGTTCCACATGCATGCCCATTGAGTCATATTGCTCATGTGCCCATTCATAGGTTGGGTAGCTAGTTACAAGAAGCTGGACACTCTCAATTTTTAAAACTACGGAGGGACCCATAGAAACTTCTGTTCCTCCAAAAATTCCACCCTGATATCGAATTCGACCATCTGACCGATTCATAATTGTACCTTTAGTTTTCAGGGGCTGCCCCCAGCGAGAATCAATCCGATGTCCAACCTCTATTTTAATTTTGGATCCAATAGAGTGTTCTCTACACATATGTACTGTTTCTGGATCAACCACCGTAGCTAAAGTTGATTCTATTATCTTGAGCTCTAAAAGACGCTTGACCAATGTAATTCCATCCCCTGCTGCTCCACCCCCGGTAGTATCGGCAGTATCTAAAAATAGGATCGGTCCACCTTCAATTTCTTGCCCAAGTCTAACTGCATTCTCTACTTCTAAAATCTTAACTTCATAGGATTCCCGATCATTCCAGTGTTGAGTAGCTAACTTTTTTACACATCGCTTTGCCGCTACTTTGTCGTTGTTGGTTATGACTACTGCACTGCAGCCCATCTCAGGAACATCAATATAAGAACCCACATTAAAAACCGAAGCAGAGAGAACCTTTAAATGAGTTTGTTCAATCTGATCTGCTTCTTTGCGTAGTTTAGCAAAGGGACCATTTCCCTCGGTTGAGGCATGAAAACTGGTGAGGAGTAGGGGTAACTGGGCCAGAGCAACAACAGGTTTAATTTGACCACGGACAGCCTGCATTAACAACTTGGCGGCTTTCTGACCAGTCTTAAAAGCATCACAATGAGGATAAGTACGGTAGCCTATAATGAGATTAGAAGCTTGAACCATATCTTGAGTTACATTTCCATGCAAATCAAGTGTAATTGCTAATGGTGCCTCAGCTCCAATGACTTTTCGGATTGACTGCGCTAAATCACCCTCAGGATCATATTTACTTTGTACACACATTGAACCATGATTTGAGATAAGAAGTCCGTGAATGCTGGGGTTATGTTCTAGCCGATTAAGTATTTGATTTTTTAAATACTTATAACATCTATCAGATAAAGGATTGGCAGAATTAGCTCGTGCTGCAATTAATGGAACAACTTCGACCTCTTTATCCCTAAGGAGAACAGAAAGAAATCCCCCGATCTCTGTATCTGAACTACTCAAGCGTAAAAGATCTTTTCCCTCAAGGAGATAGCCTGTAGTACTGAAAAACTCAAGTTCTGAAAATCCCGGGACAAAATGGTTGGATTCGGATGAAATCTGGGCAATACCTATGCGAAAACTCATTTAGCCCATCCATAGGCCGCCATTTATCTCAATGACCTGGCCAGTTATAAAGGACGATGCATCACTCGAAAGAAAAACAACAGCCGAAGCACATTCCTCTGGCTGACCATTGCGTTTGAGAGGGGTTTGCTGAGCCAGGCTTTCCAATCCTGCCTGAGTGCTAAGCCTATTATGAAGATCAGTCAAAATCACACCTGGTGCGATTGCATTTACTCGCACCGTAGGAGCCAATTCTCTAGCCATACTGCGAGTCAAACTTAAAATTGCCCCTTTAGCTGCCGCGTAAACGGAAACACCGCCAACACCACCATTATGAGCGGAAATGGAAGAGGTGTTGATCACTGCAGGAAGTCTTCCCTTTAGCAACAACGGGAGAGCATCCCGAGTTACATACAGGGTACTATGTAAATTAACTCGCAAA
>CAYWYX010000106.1:0-1442 GCA_964462735.1 uncultured Acidobacteriota bacterium
ATTGAAAAGTTTTTTTCTGTCCTTCAATAACTTGAGTTACTCGAGGGTCAACAGGCAAATTGCCTAAGTTAGCACTCCAGGCAATTCGAACCCCCAAAAAATTTCTTTGCAGTGGAATAGAGAACTTGCTGCCAGGCTCAGTGATTGAAATAGGTGAACGGTTATCTGGGCCAGCAATGACACTTAGCATTAGAGCTGTGTCCTCTACAGTCCGAGCCATGGGACCTTCAACGCTAATAGGATACCAAGCAACTTGATTAGGCCAGACTGGAACTCTTCCTGGAGATGGACGGAATCCCACCACATTACAGAAATTGGCAGGGTTGCGTAGTGATCCTCCGGTGTCACTGCCGTCTGCCAAAGGTTGCATTCTGCAGGCTAAGGATACTGCAGCTCCTCCACTACTGCCGCCACAAGTTTTAGAGGTATCATATGGGTTGAGTGTTTTACCAAAAACCTCATTAAAAGTTTGAGAGCCTGCTCCAAACTCTGGAGTGTTAGTTTTACCAATGGTTATAGCACCTGCTTTTTTAAGGCGTTCCACAATCAAGGCATTTTGGTCTGGAATGTAGTCCTGAAAAGCAGATGAGCCAAAAGTTGTGCGTATATCCTTTGTTAGAGTTAAATCTTTATGAGCAATAGGGATTCCATGGAGCGGGCCAACATCCTGTCCACTACAAAACGCTTTGTCAGCTGCTTCAGCCTGATCGAGGGCTTGCTTGCCAACCAACGTTACAATAGCATTTACCTTAGGATTAACTCGATCAATGTGGGAAAGATGTGCTTGTACCACCTCTTTGGCAGAAACTTGTTTGGATCGGAGTAGTTTCACCAATTCATGGGCAGTAAAAAAACAAAGTTTTGAATCCATCATTTTATTTAGGTTTAGAGTTAAACTCAGCCTAGTTCTAGAATTTTGATTTAAGGAAGTGGACCCACCTGCGTTGCTATATCTTTAGAACTACCTCCTTCTTCATATAGTTTATGGACTTGTTCTTCCCATTGCTTAATAGATTCGGCATGTGAGATATTCTTTTCAAGTTCTTGAGGAGGAATAACAATTACACCATCATTATCTGCAACAATTACGTCACCCTGATCTATTGTTTGTCCACCAACCATAACTGGACCGTGAGTATCCAATACACTCGCTTTCCCAATAATATACCCTGGTGCTATCGTTCGGCTGAATGCGGGAAAATCCATTTTCTGTAGGTCAGGGGTATCTCGCACTGCCCCTTCTACCAGTACTCCCAAAAAACCATGTTTCCTAGCTATTGTTGCAGCCCCATCACCAAAAATCCCATAACTATGCAGTGCTGTGGGCACTTCAATAACCATGATAACTCCAGTTTCAGTTTGGGATTCATAGGCTTCCAACATCCTCGTTAAATCTGCTGAGGCTTTATTTTCAGCAATGCCAAGCTTAACTGTAACTGCGG
>CAYWYX010000106.1:1542-7138 GCA_964462735.1 uncultured Acidobacteriota bacterium
CCCATAGGAGGACGAGTAGGACCACCAGCGCGACCCATAGTTTCCAATGCTACTTTAATTCCAGCTGCACTATAGCCGGGTCTAAGACCCCGAACGGCAGCCATAGGGTCAATCTGGGTTTGTAATACTTTTTGCATTTTGTCAATTTTTCCGGAGATGCCATATTCCCAAAAATCGTAACAAGCTTTTGGAACTAAGCAAGCGACTGCAGCTGTGTAGGCTCGAGCTCCCATGGGCAATGCTTGAGTAGCATGTTTTTCACCTCGGGCGATCCACAAAAAATCATCAGGAATCATTGAACCTAGAGAGTGACCTACTTGAGTACCACGACTAGAATCCTGAAAACCAATAACGTTAGGAAGTTCAGAGAGTTCTTCAATTACCTTAACCCAATATTCTGCTACCGGTTGAGATTGGTGTCCATGAACCATGTTGACAAATACTCCCATCCTTACACTAGTTGCTACTTGATACATATAGTCTAAAACACCTTTGGCGGTAGAGCTTCCGTGGGGAGGAGCAAATAGCATTAGGGCATCCACTCCCGCCTCCTCAGCATTTCTTGCCATTTGTAAACTTAGTTTGTAACCACCTGCAATTCCCTGAATGACTGGCATTTTTCCTTGAGCACCAGAGACTGCAGCTTGAGCTAGAGCCTGATGTTCTTCTAAATCAAGAGAGAACAACTCTCCAAGATTACAGCTCACGACAATGGACATGTTTTTTGAATGTCGATCGGCGTGAAAGTTAACATTTCTATAGAAACCTTCAGAATCGAGATTACCATTGGATTTAAATGGAGTAGTTAAAAAATTATGAACGCCTCTACAGGCTCTCATGAGTTCTGTCATAGTCCGATTTTGCTTTTTACATCCTACTGTCCCTAAGACTGCTAAACTTCCTACTGCTAATCCAGTGTTTCTTATAAAATTACGTCGTGAGTTTGTGTCCATTTTCGATACTCCACTGTCTTAGAAATAGTTAGAGTTGTTCTCCGTATTTAACTGCAATTGCAGCAATTGCAGATTTTTTTTCTACTTGTAATTTTGGTGGACGGACAGGCCCTCCAGCTCTTCCTAATGCCTCTAGAGCTGTCTTAATTCCAGCTACTCCAAAACCGGGAGGTGCATCAGGAAAGGGAAGCAGATGACAGATCTTTTCCAGGGGTTGGATACGTTTGTTTAAGATTGTTTCCATGCCTTTTATATTCCCTTTTAGGCCGTACTTCCAGAATGTAATGCACGCTCTGGGCATTAGTGAACCAAATGCGGTGGCATAGGCTTGAGCCCCAGCTGTTAAAGCTTGTAGTGCATGGGTTTCACCTTTAGCTGTCCAAATAAAGCGGTCACGAACTAGAGAACCCAGTGATCGTCCAAAAGAAATTCCTCCAGTTCCATCTTTAAATCCAAGAATGTTAGGTTGGGTAACTAGTCGTTGTATCAGAGTAGGCCAGTAATTTTTTTGAGTGGGACGAGGATAAACAAATACCCCAATATTTACAGAATTAGCAATATCTTTAAAATAACGTTCTTGCCCCTCAATCGTCTGTGGACCCCCTGGAGGAGAGAATATCAAAATGGCATCAGCACCAGATTTCTCTGCATTTCGAGCCATAGTTAGTGCAAATTTGTAGCCTCCTCTAATGCCAGCAATTATTCTATGCTTACCTGCTGCCCCTTGAACTGCAGCTTTAACAACAGCCTCATGCTCTTCTATATCAAGCGTAAATAATTCCCCTAGACCTCCTGTCACTACAAAGCTAAGATTGTTCAGTCCATTTTGAGCTAAAAGTGAAACATTACGTTTCATTCCTTTGGTGTCAATTTTAAGATTAGAATCAAAGGGTGTGGGTAAATAGCAATGAACGCCTCTAAGAGTATCTATTAATTCTTTTGAAGATTCTTTTGGTTGTTCACGAGAAAATTCAGGTTGCGTATTTACCATAAATTTTTTTTCTGACTAGGAAGAAAAAGGATGGGATTATTAATGATATGTTTTGCTCTTATCCCTAGTCGTTTTTAATTTAGTAGGTTGCTCAGAATCAAAATTCTTCCAAAAAACCAGAAATCAAAAAATACTTGGAGAGCTTAACATAGGAAGTAATCATCGTTACATTATTTCGAAAAAATTAGTGGATAATAATAAAATGTAACATTTAACCATGGGTTTATAATATTTGTTACGATAGGTTAAGCGCATGAATTGTCTTGAATCTTTCAAAGAGTATTTACTGCAAACTCTCAATCTGCAGGCAAAATAGACTATGACCACCATGTTAAAACCAAATATTGTACTTTTGATTAGTGATAATCAGCGTTTAGATACCCTGGGTATTTTGAAAAAAACTGCTTGTCGGACGCCCACCTGGGATCGAGTAGCTCAAGAGGGAATTTTAATGGAAAACTTGCGTACCACCAGCCCTCTTTGTTCTCCAGCTCGAGCCTCCTTTTTTACTGGTTTTCAACCTCATCAAGCTGGTATGCCACATCTGACTTTTTCAGGGTTCGAAAAAAGAGATGGAGAATTTGAATTTCGAGACATGGAAGTTACAAAACCTCCTATCTCGCATTATTTACGTAAGGTAGGCTATCAATGTTTGTATACAGGGAAGTGGCACTTAGGGGCTAATAATGTTCATCGCTGGTTTGATTGGGTTAGTGCCTGTGATGAAGGGGAGCGTGCTTATACAGAATGGTGTCGATGGCAGGGGGTTGCTGACGGTTTCATTTTTCATGATGAAAAACGAAGTGGACCTTTTCGATCCAAGCACCATCCGGGAATGTCAGTGCCGCAAACAGCTATCCTTGATATTCCTGCTGATAAGGAACACAACAACTGGATTTTAGGTCACGCCTTTGAACTGTTTGGCTTGAGAGATCTCCAAAGGCCCTTTTTTCAAGTAATTAGTATGGAAGGACCTCACCCACCCCTGATGGTACCGAAAAACTATTATGATCTTTACGATCCAGAAAAAATAACTCAACCAGAAAATTGGGATCCGACTTCAGGAGAACCTAGTTTTCTCAAACAAAGTTACTATCGACGTTTAAGAAATGAGTGGGGAAAAAATTTCGCTGCTTGGCGGAAATCCATTGCAGTTTACTGGGGTTATGCTAGTTATATTGATGCACTCTTTGGACAATTTATAAAACGACTAGAAGAATGTAAAATTCTAGACAATACTTTGGTAATCATGATGTCTGATCATGCAGAAATGATGGGCCAGCATGGGTTATGGCAAAAATTTTGCCCTTATGAAGAAGCCCTACGGGTTCCTTGGGTGATGCGTTGGCCAAACCTTTTTAGATCCGGTACTCGTTGTTCACTCGATGTTAGTCATGTTGATGTTGCAGCTACTATTCTAAGTGTGGCAGGTGTCGATATCGAAGAGCTAGGCTTGGAGGGAGAAAATTTGTTACCTTACCTTGCAGGAGATGAGACAGAACCAAATTTTAGAGATTGCTTTGCCCAATATAATCTGGCACCTAATTTTTCTAGTTGGCACGGAGTAGAAAATTGGAGGGCAATGGTACGCAGGCCTTGGAAATATGTGATGCACGAGAACAGCGAAACAGAACTTTATAATTTGGTCAATGATCCATTCGAATTAATCAATCTGGCTGGTCAAGGTCAGAATCCAGTGATTCCCGAACTTCAACAGGGATTACTGGCTTGGTGCGATCGAACTCAAGATCCGTTTCTGGAAAAGATTCGATCCTCTAAGTGATATTCAAGTAGCTAAAGTTTCTGGGAGAGGTTAAATGAATCAAACAATAATTAAACTAAAGGACGGACGTGCTCTTGAATTAGAGGAGCTGACCTTCCCAATTAATTCAATCCATCAAACTACTCTCATCCAATTGTGGAGGACTGAATGGAAAAGAAGAGGTGGAGGGGATTATGATTGGCTCAAGGCCATGAATGGCGATTATAGTCAGGATCTAATAACTAAGGTTGTCCTGGGAAGGATTGATGGACAAGCTGTTGGAACGGCAGCGGTTTCTTACCCAGTCAAAGAGAACGAGGTGTCGGTCATTGGGTCTGTTCTGACTCATCCAGAATATCGTCGATTGGGTATAGCTGAGTATCTTACAAACATGGCAACGGATTTATCCTTCCAGGCCGGGTGTCAAATTTCTTTTTTGGGGGCGACTCGTGACCCAAGAAATGTATATCTCCGTTGTGGATTTCAATGGTGGAATGGCGGTGTAATGAGGAAAACTGCCCAAGGACAGGAGAATTGTGAAAAACAATTTTTTGCTTCCAGTCAGTCTACTTCTATCCGTGAAGCCAATTGGGGAGACTTACCTTCTTTTGCCTGCTTTGTTATTCAACCCTGGAATTTGCTCGCTTTAGATTATCTCAGAGGCCTATTGTCTGGAAAATATATAAAGTTGCAGAGATGTGTTTCCAACTTTCCAGTCATTTATGATGAAGTTGCGGAAAGAGGTGGGGATATGTGTATGTTGATTGGTGAGATGAATCATCGAGTTTTGGGATTTGGTTCAATTACACCAGGACCAGCGACTGAGTATCGTCATAAAGCAGTTCTTGATGTTGCCACTCACGATTATTATTCCGACCAAGCTGGATTATTGATCGAATGGTTGCTGTTGAAGGCTGTGGAGAAAGAAGTTAGCTTTGTTCAGGTTTATTTAGCGGAATCGGATGACAAAAAATTTCAATGGTTTAACCGACTTGGTTTTCAGATAATTTCTAAATTCCCAAGTCATATTAAGCTTCAGGGAAAAATGGTTGATGTTTTGCTTATGGAACGCCAGGCAAAACTAAAAAATGACTGAGCAAAATTGAGATCCAATTAAGTAGTATAAATGTTAACCGGAGGAAATTGATAATGGGTCAAATTTCTAGGCGGATTTTCATTAAGAATGCATTAACGGCGGCTATTTCTACGGGAGTTGGTGGAGCCTATATATCCTGTGGCATCAATTCTAGTAGAGACTCCATTTCTCTGACGCCGCAATTAAATGGAAACAAGGATTCATGGACTTTTGTGGGAGATACACAATGGTCTCAAGACAGTAACAAAATTATTTATTCTCCAGTGTGGAATCAGAGGAAAGATCGTTATAGTGACCTTCTTAAGCGCGAAGATATAGCCTGTCCCAGTCCAGAGGTTCTAACTGATACAGATTTAAGTGTTGAGTTTCAAACTTTTTATTGGTCTGTCACCAGTGTTTCAATTGTTGTTCGCGCCCAAGATAGTGTTCGATTTTATTGCGTGGAGTTTAGGGATCTTGAGAGAAAGGGTGCTAAATATGAGGTCAGAGTCTTTCTACAGGATCAATCAGGGTATCGGAGAGATATTGCGACCGGATTAGCTCCCCATTCAGAGCTTCCTGAGCGGTGGGTTCAGAGAGGACCTAGTCAGGAAGAATGGGAACAGGCAACTCCTGGTTGGATGAAAGCACGGGTTCAAGCAAAAGGTGACCTAATTCGGGTTCTGGTGGATGGCAAGGTCATTGTCGAGGTTAGAGATGATACCTATCCAGTTGGCCGTGCAGGTATTATGGCACGAGGCGCAGTTAAATTTCGTAGTCTATCTATTTCTGGAAAAGTGGGTAATTTAAATCCT
>CAYWYX010000107.1:0-7032 GCA_964462735.1 uncultured Acidobacteriota bacterium
ATACCTGCTGAAGATGTTAAAACACTAAAGTCATGTGGTATATCAGAAATCTTTTCACCAGGGACTCCAACCCAAACGATTATCCAGTTTATAGAAAAATATGCTAGATCAAGAAAAACATAATATTAGTTCTCTTATAACCGATAAATTTAACATTATTTAAACACTGTGTTCTTAGCTTAACTTTATCGAAGAAACAAAATAATAATCCCTTTAATCATCAGCTTACCTAAATCACAGATTCAAGTAACTGATTAACTCAAAATTAACCTGTAAAATATTAAAGGAAACCTACAAATTTAAAAGAGGTGTCAGATGGACCGACTAACCGGATTATTTGGTTTCTTTGCGCTTCTGGGAATTGCCTATGTCCTCTCTTCTAACCGGAAAGCTATCCGTTGGAAGACAGTAGTGTGGGGAACAACTTTGCAGTTTGCCTTCGCATTTATTGTTCTCAGAGGCACATGGCTTAGCCAGCAATTAACTTGGATCCCTTTTTCTCCTTTAGTATTTCTAATAGTCATTGTCCTCCAGCTTCTACTATTGTTTTTCTGTGGTAGTCGCTTTCTATGGTTTTCCCCATTAATGCGCTCCCGATTGAAAGTCGCACTAGGTTTTGAAATTCTAGTAGCTGGACTCAAGTTTCAATGGATCTCTGGACTCTTTGAAATCATGCGAGAAGTAGTTCAACATCTAATTGCATATTCGACTGAGGGATCAACATTTGTTTTTGGCTCTCTTGGTGCAGATAGAGGTAAAGAGAATCTTGGCTTCATTTTTGCTTTCCAGGTACTTCCAACTATTATATTTGTCGCTTCCATATTTTCTATCCTTTACTACCTTGGAGTTATGCCTGTAGTTATCAGAAAAATCTCGAACATTGTTGGAAGAATCATGGGCTCTAGTGGACCTGAATCAGTGTCGGTTGCTGCTAGTATCTTTATGGGCCAAGCTGAAGCCCCTTTGACAGTCAGACCCTTTTTATCAAAGATGACTTACTCCGAATTGATGACCGTTATGACTTCAGGTATGGCCCATGTTGCTGGTGGCATGATGGCTGCATATGTCTTAGTTGCTAACGTAGACGTAGTACACCTTTTAACTGCAGTTGTGATGACAGCACCTGGAGCTATCATGGTAGCAAAGATTTTAATACCAGAAACAGATCATCCAAAAACTAGCTCTACTCTACCTCTAGAAATACCTCGCACGGATGTTAATCTTTTAGATGCTGCTGCTAGGGGCGCAAATGAAGGAGTTCACTTAGCTATTAATGTTGCTGGAATGCTCATTGCCTTTATCGCATTAGTTGCTCTTTCAAACGGAATTTTAGGATTTTTACATCACCAGTTGAGCCTCCAAGCCATCCGATTCCCCGATTCGTCAAATATTTGGCAGTTTCTTGCACACTATTTTCCTGAAACTTTACAAGAAATTTTAGGCACTCTTTTTAGACCTGTTGCTTGGATGATGGGCGTTAGCTGGAAGGATTCATTTGAAGTTGGAAATCTATTGGGAACTCGCATGGTTCTGAATGAATTTGTTTCATTCGTAAAATTGGGGGAAATTGCTTCAACTTTAGAACCCAGATCCCTTATAATTAGCACCTTCGCCTTGTGTGGATTTGCTAATTTTGGTTCTATTGCAATTCAGATTGGAGGAATTGGTTCATTAGCTCCTTCCCGCCGCCATGATTTAGCTCGCTTAGGTATCCGGGCTATGATTGGTGGGACCATAGCTAATTTCCTGTCCGCGACCATTGCAGGGATGTTACTTTAAACATACATTCTTTAAATCAAAACCAACTGCAAACTCGAGATAAATAAAATAAGTTCACTTTCTTTCAACAATCCAAAGAGGCAATATCTTTCAATTAATGATATTTCAGTTTAAAATGGCTTTTACCCCTAAATACTAAGGGTAGGGGTAAACTAGGTCCTTATCCTTAAATATAGAAGAGAACCTAATTTCTTGTGATTGGTTCTCCCATTTGCCCCTAGAAAACATTTGTTTGTCATTTAATTTTATGACTATGAAACAGTCTTTTTTCAAATTATTGGTTATTCTAAACATTCTTTTTCTAGCTTTTCTGATCTTATTTCAACAATTGAGTGGAGCTCAAAAAGTTAGAATCAATCCAACACTTAAACAAAAACTTAAGAAAGATACTGACAATCTTATTATCAATGTAGAATTAATTAATGTTCTATTCACTGTCAAGGATCGGAAAGGAAGATTAGTAACAGACCTTCAGCGACCTAATTTCAAGCTTTATGAGGACAACAAGCTACAAAAGATTACTAATTTCTCCCAAGAGACTGACCTTCCTTTGACAATTGCAATTTTAATTGATACTAGCACTAGTATTACTGATCGTTTCAAATTCGAGCAAGACGCGGCAATAAATTTTCTATACCAAACCTTGAGGCCAAAAAAAGATAAGGCACTCCTAATTACCTTTGACTCGGCTATTGAACTTATTCAGGACTTTACCAATGACCCTCAAGTCTTAGCCCGATCGATTAGAAAAATTCGACCGGGTGGTGGAACAAAAATGCTAGACGGCATTTATCTTACCTGTCAGGAAAAGCTAAGGGCAGAGCCAGGAAGAAGGCGAAAAATTATTATCCTTGTCAGTGATGGGGACGACAATCTTAGCACGGAGACACTCCCCAACACTTTAGAAATGGTGCAACGTTCAGATGTTTCTATTTACGCCATCAGTACCAATTTAAGCGGATTTTTTAACATTAAATCTCCTAAAGCAGATAAGCTACTGAAACGCTTAGCTCGAGATACAGGAGGTCGAGCATTCTTTCCATTTAAATCGGACGACCTTGCCAAAAGCTTTGCAGAAATTAATGCTGAACTGCGCAGTCAATATTCTTTGGCTTACAGATCATCTAATATTAAACAGGACGGTTCCTTCCGAGCAATCAAGATCAAAACAGACCGAAGAAGACTAAAGGTAAAAGCGCGCAAAGGATATTACGCTCTCCGTGGTTCGCGCTAATAAGACCTCTCATACCATTCAAATCTTTTATAAGCTTGTTAATCCCTAAATAGTAGGATTAATTAGAAATATATTTTCTATGCCCTAGATCACTATATATCTTATATCTTTTCATGAACCATCTCTTCCTCGGTTTACTGTATTGTGGTAATTTAATTTGCCTTGCGAGTTCTGCTTCCCACCTATTTAAATGGTAGGATTTCTATATACTTCACTGAAAAATAGTAATAACTAAAAGATGCTTAACTTCGGAATTATTGACTGGATTATTATTTTCATTTACTTGGCCATCACTATGTCGGCTGGGTTAGCCATGCGTCGGCATGTCGCCAAAGTAGAAGACTTCATCTTGGCTGGCAGACAAATGGACCTTTATTTAGGTATTGCTTCATTGGCAGCAACTGAATTTGGCATTATCACAGCAATGTATACAGCTGAGTTAGGGTACAAGAATGGTTTTGCTGGTGCAACACCAGGGATCTTAAATGCTGTAGCTATGCTTCTTGTAGGTTTGACTGGCTTCGTTATTAAACCTCTTCGTGACTCTGGCTCGTATACAATTCCCGAACTTCTAAACCAGAAGTTTGGTCCAAAAGTTCGATGGTTAGCTGGTTTGGTAATTGTCCTAGGTGGCATTCTTAACATGGGTGTATTTTTCCGTGTGGGTGGTGAATTTTTAGTCATAATGTCTGGAATACCCTATAGTTACCTAGAAATAATCATGACTTTACTTGTAGTTTTAGTTCTTATTTATACCGTCTTGGGTGGCATGCTTTCTGTTTTGGTCACAGATTACTTACAATTTTTAGTAATGGGAATTGGTTTAGTCGCTGTTTCACTGGTAGTATTTGCTAATACGGGATGGGAAAATGTAGTGGCAACTGTTGAAAATAAACACGGTAGTGGAGGGTTTAACCCTCTTACCAGTGAAGGCATGGGACCCATGTATATTGTATGGCAAAGCTTTAACCAGCTAGCTGCTGTTGTTACTTGGCAAACGGTAATCCAGAGAGTTCTTTCTGCTCGTAATAGCAGCATTGCCAGAAAAATTTATACTCGAACCAGTTTCTATTTTGTTGGTCGCTTTCTTATTCCTGCTTTTTGGGGTATGGCTGCGCTGACTACTCTTGGAACAAATGATCCTTCCTACTCTTCTCTGCAAGCCATGCCTATTTTTCTTTCATCCTTACTTCCTACAGGTTTAATCGGTTTGGTTATTGCAGCAATGTTAGCTGCTGAAATGTCTACCGACTCTAGTTACTTACTTACTTGGAGCAATATCTTATATAACGATCTTATCTGTCCACTTCGCAAACAACCTTTTAGTGAAAAAACTGGTTTATTTTTGAATCGATCAATCGTAATAGGCATTGCTGGATTTTTACTGCTTTATGGTCTTTGGTATCAACCTCCAGGACGAGTTTGGGACTATTTATCAATCACAGCAAACATTTATCTTTCCAGTATCTTCGTCCTACTTGTTTCCTGCTGCTATTGGAAAGGCGCTAGACCAGCAGGGGCTATTGGCGCTATCATAGGTGGAGCAATTCCCCCAGTGGTTTTTCTAGTAATTAGTCAAATTGGGTTTCCAGTTTCAACTTCTGCCATGTCAGAAACATTTCTCAATTCTACCGTCCAATGGCTAAGTAGGAGTGAAGTTAGTGGGTTATTATCCTTTGGATTTGCAAGTGTTGGGATGATTTTAGGTTCTTGGATTAGCACTTCAAAAGAAAGTCAGAAAAACCAATGATTTTCCCCTCTCATCCTTTCTGGTTTTGCCTAACTTGGCTCTGTATTATCTGGTATAGCTTTTTGATTGTTTATGTTGGGTGGAAGGGATTTAAGGATATTCACTCTATGATTAATAATTTGAAACAAAAGAGTAAGTCGTAAAAAGCACTATCGCTACACAACTTTCATCATTTTACCAACACTTGTTGGTCTTTTCTTGGTAACAAGAACACGACTCTTAAAATCTTCTGAATTTTCAAGGAATAAACAAACCCTTGGGGCTATAGAGAAGGTAGAATTTATAAACAGTTGACAAAACTTTACACAAAATTAACTGACTCTTTACAACGTCACTTTTGGATTCATCGTCTAATAGTTGAAGTAGGAAATAGTAATAGCTATGGAAAGAAGTTCTCGATTTTCTAAAATTCCCTAACATGCTATTGTAACTGGGCTGCCAGCAGTGATGCGTTAGTGGTAAATTAAGGGTTATTAAATACCTGAAGTCAACTATTGAGGGAGTGGACCATCCATGAAAAAACTAAGCAACCTAACTTTCCTTTTGATCGGGTTACTTATCCTTGGAACAGGAGGGTTTTACTTTTGGATAAGTTCTGACACTGATGAATCTAATGAGAAATACCTCCAAGTTCAAATAAAACGAGGGAACGTACGCAGAACCGTCAGTGCCACCGGAATCCTTCAGGCGGTAATCACTGTTCAGGTTGGTAGCCAGGTTTCTGGACGCATTCAAGTACTTAATGCAGATTTCAACAGTGTTGTCAAAAAAGGTCAAGTTTTAGCCATTATTGATCCTGCCCATATTGAGGCACAAAGAGATAGGGCACAAGCTCATTTAGCAACCGCCGAAGCTTCCGTTGAAAATTCTGAAGCAAATCTAATCAACCGGCAGGCTGAATTGGAAAATGGAGAGGCTAATTTAGAGGTAGCCCGAGTAAATTTTCAGGAGGCAGGTCGACAACTCCGGCGAGCAACGGGTCTTTTTAAAGATGGGTTGATTCCAGAAAGAGATCTAGAAACAGCTCAAGCTTCCGATACGCAAAGTTCCTTAAGAGTGCGACAGGCAAAAGCCCAAATAAGTCAGATTCACGCTTCTATCCGGTCAGCAAAAGCCCAAAGACAACAGAGTAAGGCAAGTGTTAAACAAGCTAGAGCAGAAGTAAAGATGGCCCAGGTTAACCTACGGTATACCAACATCGTCTCACCGATTGACGGTGTGGTAATTGAGCGTAATGTAGACATTGGGCAAACAGTAGCAGCAAGTTTTCAAGCTCCGGTACTGTTTCTAATTGCCAACGACTTAGCTAAGATGCAGGTAATTGCTCAGATTGACGAAGCTGATATTGGAGTTATCTCAGAAATGGCAGGAGTCCAGTTTACGGTAGATGCTTTTCCTGGAGAAAATTTCGAGGGAAAAATCTCGGAAATTCGCCTTAGTTCCAAATTGCCAGGGGCCAGTGCAACTTCTACGGCAGCAGGGGCAAATAACGTTGTCGTCTATAATGTGATGATTGATGTAGACAATCCTAGCCTAAAACTAAGACCCGCCATGACGGCTACTGTCAATTTTACCGTTGCAAAAGCAGACAATGTTTTAAAGGTAGCCAATGTCGCCCTTCGTTACCGTCCCTCGGATGTCACCCCAGCAGAGATTCAAACAATGTTAGGGGAAAAAGCATCTGATGAGGAGAAAAAAGAGAATCAAGCCCCTACAGATTCAGGAGCTCGATATAGTGCCGAAGGCAGGCCGCCAATGAACCCTGAACGTATTAGAGCTCTGCGTGAACGAATGGCTCAATCCGGCCGAGGGAGATCGTTTGGCGGGGACAGGGGAGAGTGGGGTCGACGACGCAGAATGGCAAGACAGGACTCAGAAAACAGCGGAACTAAAACTGTTATTTCCCGTTCATCTACGAGTCAATATGGCATAAATGCTGGCTTGAAAATCCGGTTTCCCTCATCCGAAAAAACCAAAACCCGATCAGGTCTTCTCTGGAGTCTTGATAATGAAAATCAATTACAACCACATCGAGTAAGTTTCGGAATTACAGATGGTCGTGAAACCGCTATTCTTAATGGTTCTTTGAAAGAAGGAGACATCGTTATTAGTGGCGAACTGGATACGGAAGTACAAACTACTCGAACTTCCTCGCCTTTCGGTGGAGTTTTTGGTTCAAGGCGTGCACCGCAAAGAAACCGAAGTCGTGCTGCAGGAAGAAACCAAGGAAGCCGGAGCCGTTAGTGATGTCTACCTCTAAGCTAGCTTC
>CAYWYX010000108.1:0-6960 GCA_964462735.1 uncultured Acidobacteriota bacterium
TCTTTTACTGAGACTGGTAGCATAAAAGTTTGGATTATGTCAACTGAGTCCACATATGAATCGGCCTATTTCAATCCATATAATATTCTTTTCATAAACTCAGACTCAAAATATCATTAGATGTAACTTAAGCAGAATTTTGATTGGGTACGGGTATGACAAAGAGATAAAGTGCCCTGTCAGATGATGGTTTTCAGGGAAAAATGAGGTCTAAAGTTTTTATGTTTAAAGACAGATTAGTTGGTATAAGAAGACAAATGTTAAGTAATGGCAAAGTTATGGTAATTAGGATAATTAGGTAGATAAAATGCGTTCTTTTAATTTATAAAAGTTATTAGAGTGCGTTTCACTGATGGTTTAGTTTTATATAAATAAATAAAGGTCGCAACTGGTGATTAAAAACACCAAACTTATTGTTTGATGCTGTCACGTTGTTAACTAGAAAAGATCATGCTAATGTATTTTACCGCGATTGATGAGGATATCTCTTTAAGTGGTAATTTGATTTCATGAAACTTCGAAAACCTGAAACAGATCAAAAAACAGATGTTTTAAGTACCATTGGAAATACTCCCTTAATCAACCTTAAGAGAATATCGAAGCATTATCCTAGGGTTCAAATTTATGGGAAGGCTGAATGGTTTAATCCAGGGGGTTCAGTGAAAGATCGTCCTGCATTAAATATGATCCAAAAAGGTGAACGAAATGGGACATTAGGATCAGGAAAAATTCTACTTGATGCGACCTCTGGAAATACAGGAATTGCTTATGCCATGATTGGTGCAGTCAAAGGAATTCCTGTAAAATTAGCAATGCCGGAGAATGTAACACCAGAGCGTCTTAAGATCTTGAAAGCATATGGTGCTGAATTAGTTTTGACAAGTGGGAGAAAAGGTTCAGATGGGGCTATCTTAATGGCTAAAGAGCTCTATGCAGAAAAACCCGATTGTTATTTCTATCCTGATCAGTATGGAAATCCAGCTAACTGGCAAGCTCATTACCAAACTACTGCTTCGGAAATTTATGAACAGACAAATGGCCTTATTACTCATTTTGTGACAGGACTAGGTACTACGGGGACCTTTATAGGAACAAGTCGGAAGCTGAAGGAATTAAATTCTGTTATCCAGTGTTTTTCTATGCAACCAGATTCGCCTTTACATGGGTTAGAGGGAATGAAGCACATGCCTTCTTCTATTGTGCCGGGTATTTATGATTCTAGAGTAGCAGATGGAGAATTAAATGTATCTACTGAAGCAGCTCAAGAAATGGTTCTGCGTTTAGCTCAGGAAGAAGGCCTGCTTGTTGGGATTTCAGCCGGAGCTAATGTCGTGGCTGCTATGAAGTTAGCTGAGAATATAGAAACAGGAATAGTAGTAACTATACTTTGTGATGGTGGAATGAAATACTTAAACGAACGGTTTTGGGAAACTGAATCGAATGGTCATTAAACTGAGATCACAGCATCTGTTAGAGATTGAAAATCATGGTAAAGAAACCTATCCGAGGGAGTGTTGTGGATTATTATTGGGCCGGATCTCTAATGATGAAAAAGTTGTTATTCAA
This sequence comes from uncultured Acidobacteriota bacterium, assembly GCA_964462735.1. Lineage (GTDB taxonomy): Bacteria > Acidobacteriota > Terriglobia > Versatilivoradales > Versatilivoraceae > JAKUNG01. The sequence continues at coordinate 1,567 of CAYWYX010000108.1, forward strand.
ATCCTTCGAGCAAAAAATGAACGAGAGGAGGAGCAACAGCATAACCGCTTCCTTATTTCACCTAGAACAATGTTTGATTCTCAAAAAATCGCCAGGACTAATAAGATGGATGTATTAGGTTTTTACCATTCCCATCCGGATGCAGAAGCTTGTCCATCTGAGTTTGATTTAGATCACGCGTGGCCTTTTTATGCTTATGTCATACTTTCTGTAAAGAAGGGAAAGACAAAAACGATGACATGTTGGAAATTATCCAAAGACCGTTCTGTTTTTGAATTCGAAGAAATTGTAAGAAGTTAAAAGTAGGATTTGAAAGACCACTAAAACAATATAAAGAAGAAATAGAATAAATAAAACTGTATTAGAAATAATGCTATAAATACCTAGTAAGGAGGCAAAATGGCTTTAAAAGTGCTTCTGCCAGTGGCCCTAAGACATCTAACAGGTAATCAAGATGAAGTGGACCTTAATGGTAAGGACGTTAGCGAAGTTATAAATGGATTAGTCAATCGTTTCCCTGAATTAAAAACTCATCTCTTTAACGAAAATGGTCAAATTCGAAACTTCGTTAATATATACCTTAATGATGAAGATGTTCGTTATTTAGATAACGATCAAACAAGTGTGAAAGAAGGAGATATTATTAGCATAGTACCTTCAATTGCTGGAGGATCCATTGAGTCAATCAATGATACCTATTCCAACATGGAGCTAAGTAAGAATGAAATTGAGCGTTATAGCCGACATCTGATAATGCCTGAAGTTGGAATGGAAGGTCAAAAAAAACTGAAGGCCACAAAAATATTGTTAATTGGGACTGGTGGCTTAGGTGCCCCTTTGGGACTTTATTTAGCAGCAGCTGGTGTAGGAACACTTGGATTAGTTGATTTTGACGTGGTAGATTTTAGTAATCTTCAGCGTCAAATAATTCATAGCACGGCAGATGTTGGTCGCCCAAAGCTTGAATCTGCTCAAGAAAAAATACTAGCAATTAATCCAAATGTGAAAGTAGAAACATACAATGCCGCTTTAAGGTCGGATAATGCCTTGGACATAATTAAAGATTATGATGTTGTAATTGATGGAACGGATAACTTTCCTACAAGATATTTGGTAAATGATGCTTGCGTTTTGCTTGATAAGCCTAATGTTTATGGCAGTATTTTTCGATTCGAAGGTCAGGCATCGGTTTTTTATGCTAAAGAGGGACCATGTTATCGATGTTTGTATCCAGAACCACCACCGCCTGGATTAGTTCCTAGTTGCGCTGAAGGAGGTGTTCTGGGAATTCTGCCTGGAATAATTGGACTTATTCAGGCAACTGAAGGAATTAAATTAGCTTTAGGAAAGGGGCAGTCATTAGTGGGTAGATTAGTACTTTATGATGCTTTAGCAATGAAGTTCCGCGAACTTAAACTACGGAAAAATCCAAACTGTTTAGTGTGTGGAGACAACCCTACCGTTACTCAACTGATTGACTACGAGCAATTTTGTGGTGTGACTCCTGAATTAGAGCCTAACGTGGACTTGTCCGAAGATTCTGGAGAGATTACACCTGCAGAGTTAAAAAGCGTATTAGATACGGGAGAGAAACTGACAATTCTAGATGTACGTGAGCCCCATGAGTATGAAATTAGTTCACTGCCAAACTCCATTTTAATACCTTTAGGACAACTCCCATCTCGAATGAATGAATTAAATCGTCAAGATAATATCGTTGTCCATTGTAAGATGGGAGGTAGGAGTGCTAAGGCAGTGGAGTTCATGAAACAAGCTGGGTTTAATCAGGTTAAGAATTTAACAGGTGGTATCAACCGCTGGGCTGAAGAAATAGACCCATCTTTACCTCGCTACTGATTCCACTCCCATAGAATCAGTTCTTAAGCTGTTTGAAATTTACTAGAGAATTTAGCTCTCTGATAGTACGAGGAGATGTATGTCCAAGCAAAATAAAAGTTCAGTAGTTATTATTATTTTGATTTTTAGCTTGATGATTTCTACTTTAAAATCGGAAGTCCAACCTCAAAATCAGAAAATTGAACAAAAAATCCAAGATGCAATTGATGCTGTTTATCCAGCTTTAGTTCAGATTTATGTTCTTTCTCTTCGACACAATAGGGGTAGAGGTCGTAAATTTGAATCCGCTGGTAGTGGAGTTATTATTGGCCCTGAAGGATATGTGATTACTAACCATCATGTGGCAGGAAAGGCAACATCAATTCGTTGTGTACTCTCTACACGGGAAGAGCTCAGGGCAAAACTGGTGGGTACAGACCCTCTTTCTGATATAGCTGTTCTCAAACTTGAAATGAATTCTAGGCCTGTTGGGAGTAGCCCACTACCTCTTGCTTATTTTGGCAGTTCAAAAAGTCTTTCAGTAGGAGAACCAATACTAGCGATGGGATGTCCTCTAGCTATTTCGCAATCAGTGACCCGGGGAATTGTTTCGAATAAGGACATGATTATTCCAAAAAGAATGAGTGCGCCACTGAGGTTAGATGGTGAGAATGTTGGTTCAGTTGTCAAATGGATTGGGCATGACGCAAGTATTTTTCCTGGAAATTCAGGAGGTCCACTCGTTAATCTTCGTGGTGAAATTGTGGGTATTAATGAAATAGGTTTAGGTTTGTCAGGCGCTATCCCAAGTGAGCTTGCTGATTCAGTGTCGCAAGAGTTGATCCAAAATGGACTAGTAAAGAGAGCCTGGATTGGAGCGAGTTTTCAGCCCATGCTTAAGTCTAATGATCTAGAAACGTTTAAACAAGGGGTGGTGGTCTCTGGTGTGGTACCTGGTTCTCCTTCAGAGCAAGGAGGTTTGAAGCCTGGAGATGTTGTATTAGCAATTGACGACATTTCTGTTCAAGTAAGATTTGAAGAAGAAATGCCAGCTTTGATTGGAAGCTTGCTATCTAAAACAGTAGGCGTCCCCATCCGTCTAAAAATAAAACGAGGGAGGGTTGAAAAAAATCTAAAAGTTACTCCTCAGATACGAGATGATGCGCGAGGAAAAGAAACTGAAATTCGTGAATGGGGAATCACCGTAAGACGTTTAACACTAATGGATTCAAAAGAAATGCACCGAAAAGATCAAAAGGGTGTTTTAGTTGGAAGCGTTAGACCTGGTGGCCCCAGTGATAAGTCTATTCCAAATCTTCTTCCCGGAGATGTCATAGTAAAGGTTAATAAAAGGCCAATAGATGGGATTAGGTCATTTCGTAAATTAACTGATGAGGTCTGTAGAATAAAAAAGACACCTATTGCTGTGGTTGTAACTTTTGATCGTAAATCAGAACGATTTTTGACTGTAGCCGAAATTGGATTGAGAAGTGCTCTAAATCCACCTGTTGAAGCAACTAAGGCTTGGTTGCCTATTGCAACTCAAGTATTATCTCGAAAATTGGCAAAAGCAATGAATTTACATGGAAAAAAAGGAGTTAGAATTACCCAAGTTTTTCCAAATAGCTCAGCCCAGCAAGCAGGTTTTCAAGTGGGTGATATATTGACACATGTAGATGGATTAATTATTGATGCATCGGAGTCACAGGATTCAGAAGTTTTTGAAACAATGATTCGCGCATATAGGGTTGATGATCTGGTGAATTTTAATGTTGTGCGTAATGGACAAAAAGCGGTTGTATCTGCAAAGCTTGTTAATATGCCAACATCGAAAGAGCAACTACAAGTATATCAGGATCTAAGATTAGAATTTGAAGCCAGAGATGTTTCCTACATGGATCAAATTACTAACCAATGGGCAGAATTAGAATCAGGTGCAATGATAACTCAAGTTGATTCTGGTGGATGGGCTGCAGTTGGGGGTCTTCGAGCTGGAGATTTGATTAAAGCAGTCAACCATAAAGTAGTTGGCAATGTGAAGGATCTCCAGTTACAGATAGAGGTAGCAGAAAGCAAAAAGATTCGTAACCTTGTATTTTTTGTAAAACGTGGAATTCACACACTTTTTGTCGAGTTAGAACCAAACTGGAAAGAAACTAATAGTGAAAGTCTAAGACCAGGGGAGAAATAATGAATGGCTTGTTACCTTTGAAACAAAGTCTTCTAATAACATTTTGTTTTTTTTTCACCTCAATAACTAGCTCAGCTGATATTCAAAAGACAGCTTTAAATGTGGCTGAACAATCAAAATCAGCTATTGTGACTGTACGCGTTGTTCTTAATGTAAAACGATCAATTCGTGGGCAGACTCGTGATGAGGAGCGAAAAACTGAAGCTCTTGGGACTATTATTAACAATTCAGGGTTAACCGTGGCATCCTTATCTGCTGTGGATCCTACAACCGTAATTCGAACAATGATGAGACGCTCTAGAAATTCTGGAAACTCAATTGAATCAGAATTTAAAGAGACTACTCTCATTTTAGATGATGGAACTGAGGTGGAATCTGACATTGTATTGAGAGACAGAGACTTAGATATGGTATTCATCAAGCCTCGCCAAGCGCAGTTCCCCTTTAAACCAGTTAAACTGCAACCCTACAATAAAAAGCCTCAACTTCTGGATCCAGTTTTCGTGGTTGGCAGGCTAGGAAAGCTAGGCAATCGGGCAATAACCTTGAACTTAGGAAGAATACAGTCTTTAGTAAAAGGCCCTCGTCCCTACTATATATGTGATACCGTGATTTCAGTCAATGTTGGTTGCATAGTTTATGATGTTCTAGGAGATCCAGTTGGGATTTTGTTGACCAAACAGAATGCCTCGGCATTTGGCTCTGGCAGTTCTAGCTTAAGTGGAAACCAAATGATAATGCCGATTCTTCGCAGTATTGATGATCTTTTAGAGATTGCTACCCAAGTCAAAGAATCTGAACTAAGTCCGGATGAATAAGTCCTAACTTTTAATGTGGAGGTTCAACTGAGTGAGGGTTTGTTAATTATTTTAGAAGGGGATCTCAATCAGTACGATTGTCTTTTCTGAAACGGATAGAAGCTTCAAAGAATACCCATAGACTAAGCAAAAAAATGGTGCCTCCAACAGAGAGCAGGAGATATTGATGAGAGTTCCAATAATCATTAATTTCAGTGACCATAGCAATTAGTGTAACTATGATCATGAAACCCATTGGAATGGTAACAACCCAGTGATTTCTTTTCCGCTGTCTAAGATAAATAGCGATGGTTAACAAAGTCAAGGCTCCTAAAACTTGATTTGTACTCCCAAATAGTTTCCATAATAATAGCCCTGCAGGTCTGCCATCGACTTGATAGAAAGCAAAAAATCCAATTGCGCTGGCAGCTAATGCTGAAGATGAAATGCGATTAGTTAGCAGAGGTAGATTAATGCCACCTGCCATTTCATTGATGTTGTATCGAAGGAGCCTCGTACCAGTATCTAATGAAGTTAGAGCAAAGGAAACTGCAACTAATGCCACAAAAG
>CAYWYX010000109.1:0-6689 GCA_964462735.1 uncultured Acidobacteriota bacterium
CCAAGAAAAATGATTGTAAAGTTGTAGTAATTAACCAGGATGGAAGTTATTTAGAGCATTTCTCCATCAATCTAAATTCCTCAAAAAAACAGGCGAAAGAAGCAGAATTAAAACTATTTTCCATGATTCAAGATTATCAGGTAAGAGTAATAGGCATTGCAAGCGGATTAGGAGCGAGGGAAGCTGATTGTTTCGTTAAAGATTTTCTTAAAAAATATCACTCTGAAAAGGCTTTTAATCCCCTGCCAGATAAAAATAGCTCTTCAAATCACGCCATTGAGACAAATAATTTATCAAGCACTGAAATGAATCATCCTGGCACCCTAAGAACTCAAAATGGGAATGATACTACATCATCCATTAATTCAGCTGCTCAAAATAAGGAAATTAATGGAGGGAATCAATCTGGGATGACTGAAGGATTAAAAGTTATAAAAAAGAGAATCTTATCTCTTATAGTCAACAAAGTAGGTTCAAAAAGTTTTTCTCGATCTAAGGAAGCTAGAATAAATTTCTCCAAGTTAGATCTTCGAATAAGGGAGGCGGTGTTTATCGGCCGTCGCTTACAAGATCCATTAGCTGAGTTAGTGAAGATTCCGCTAAAACATATTAATCTGAGTGAAAGTCAAAGTAGCTTTGATCAGAATGAATTAAGCTACGCTCTTGAAGCAACTTTTAGATTCTGTGTTAATTTTGTGGGCGTTGATCCCAATCAAGCATCTCCACAAATGCTGCAGTATGTTTCTGGATTAGACAACGTTTTAGCAGATAATCTGGTAAATTACCGAAAAATAAATGGACCCTTTACCGATCGGAATCAGCTGATGTCTGTGCCTGGATTTAGTAAAAGGGTTTACCAGCAGGCCTCTGGGTTTTTAATTATTCAAAAGGGCCTCTGCCCATTAGATGAAACGAGAGTTCACCCTGAATCCTATGGAATTGTTCAAAAATTTGCTGAATCTCTTAAACTTGAGATCAAAGATATTGTTGGTAATAAAAGCAAACTAAATGAATTGAATCTTAGTGAGTTTTCTGATGACATTTGTGGGGTATTCTCGCTAAAGGCAATTAAATCAGACTTGATTACAGCTGGAATTGATCCTAGAAAGAAATTTATTTTACCCAATTTTCAGTTGAAACATGACTCTATTGGTGATTTAACTGAAGGAACCGTTTTGAAAGGTATAGTGACAAGTGTCACCAGTTTTGGAGCTTTTGTAGATCTTGGATTACAGCAGGATGGACTACTACATATCTCTGAATTATCTAGTCAATTTTTGACTCACCCTACTGAAGTTGTCCATATTGGTAAATTAGTTAAAGTAAAAATTTTGGGAATAGACGGAAAGATGAATAGAATCTCACTTTCTCTTAAGGGCGTGCAGCAAAGAGTTGAGACTAAAAAGACAGAAATAAAAAAGAAACCTAGCTTTAAGAAATCCAATTTAAAGTCTCCAAAAGTACTCTTTGCTAAGAAAGAACAGCCTCGTAAACCTACTAAAATAAAAGCTCAACCAAATGCTCAATCGGTTTCAAAAAATGCTTTTTTCAAAAAGAAAAAAGAGAGAACCAAAATGAATCGTAGAAAACCTTTAAAGCAAGCTGTTCGTTATATCATGCCTGAAGTCGATTATAAACCTGACATTTCCAATCTCTCATTTTCAGAAAAGATTGAAGTTTTGAAAAAGAAATTTGAGGGTATTCGTTAGTACAAATTAATTATGCATAATAACTATTAGTTGTTATTGATTTCCTCTATAGGTATTCCATAGTTAATTATTTCTAATATTTACTATGCACATAAGATTTAATTGTCAAAATTGTTTTACTGAATGTTATTCATCTCTTGGGGCGAAAATAAAGACTCTTAAATGTCCATCCTGTGGTAGAAGCAGGGAATTGTATCCCTACGATCAACAACGAAAAACCGATACGGTTTTTCATTGTCTTATTTGTAAATCTCACGATTTTTTTATTCGTGATGATCCTAGGAGAATACTAGGAATTTTATATTTTACTATAAGTCTTGGTTGTGTCTATTGGACCTATGGGCTCAGTATTATTCCAGGACTATTTATGTTTAACTGGCATTTCCGGAGATATTCAAAGATAACCATCTGTTATGATTGTTACACCAAATACTACAACTTTCCGCTTAATCCGTTACACAAGGAATACAGCATTAAGTTTGCAGCTGAGAAAGAAAAAGAAATTCGGAATATTAGGACATTACCTAACTTTCATTAATTTAACAGTCAATGACGATTTTTTTTGAACTTATTCTTATATGTTGGACCTTTAGAAAAAGAAAGTGGTATCGATACTTTCCTTATATACCAATTCCCCCACGAAATTATATTGAATGGAGAATTGAAACGGCATATGGTGATAAAAGTTTCAAAAATATTAGATTACGTGATGTATTTGCATATACTAGGTGGCATAGAATAATGCGATTATCCCAAGAATAGGGTAGTGTGGTATCAAAAGGATTAGTAAAAGCTATTGTGCCATTTGCATTAATCTTTTAATTAAAGCATACTCAGGCACTAAATCCTTCTGCGTATAGTCTAATTTGGTAAGATGTTTTTATATTGAGATTAGGATTATTCTTATGAGTGTCATAAAAACTGCAACATACCAGAACTTAAGAGAGAAACTTAAGGACATATTGCCTGATTTTGAGATTCAACAAAAGGCTGAGTTAGCAGTAAAGATCAACCACTTAAAGAAAGAACGTGGAGCGATAATTCTAGGTCACAATTACATGGAACCAGGTCTTTACCACTCAATTCCAGACTTTAAGGGCGATTCATTTGAATTGAGTCAAAAAGCGGCGGAAACAAATTGTGATCCCATTATTTTTTGTGGCGTTAGATTTATGGCAGAAACTGCCAAAATTTTAAATCCAGAGAAAACAGTTCTAATTCCGTCCTTAGAAGCAGGATGTTCTCTGGCAGCAAGTATTACAGCAGACGATGTTAAACAGTTGCGAGAACGTTTTCCAGGTGTTCCAGTGGTCACTTATATCAATACCTATGCTGATGTGAAGGCTGAAAGTGATATTTGTTGTACATCCGGTAATGCCCAAGCAGTGATTGAGTCACTGAATTCTCAAACGGTCATTTTTCTGCCTGATGAGTATCTTGCTAAAAACGTAGCTCGTGAATGTGGAAAACATATTATTTTTCCTGTGGACAAGCCTGTTCCAGAAAAGCTACAAGATCCCAATATGGAGTATCATCTTATTGGTTGGCATGGGAAATGTGAAGTTCACGAGAAATTCAATGTGGAAGATGTTGAAAATGTTAGAAAGCAGTTCCCCGAGGTTGTTGTTTTAGCCCATCCAGAATGTAGCCCCGAAGTAGTTGAAAGCGCTGACTTTTCTGGAAGCACTACAGCTATGATTCGATTTGTTGAGAATTCTAAAGCTAAAAACTACCTCCTTCTAACTGAATGTAGTATGGCAGATAATATAGTTGCAGAAAATCCAAACAAGGAAATGCTCCAGCTATGCAGTGTTCGCTGCCCTCATATGAGTCAAATAACTTTAGAAGACACCCTCGATGCACTTTGGCATAATCAGTATGAAATTACTGTGCCAAGAGAAATTCAACAACGTGCCAAGAAAGCAGTTGATAGAATGTTAACAATCCACTAAAGAACTGCCGCAGTTACCTTGAATAAATTTCAGTCTTTCTTATTATTTATTAGTTTTAATTAAGCCATTTAAAAACCTTTCGGTTTATAAATGCTTTGCGAAGATTAGTCCTTCCATAAGTTTCGGGTGAAAGTGTGTAGATTTTTGAGGTAAAAGATCCTGGGAATGAACAACCGCTTTTACTTCTTCAATTGGTGTAGGATTTAGCCAGAAAAGACACTGTCCCTTTAAATCCTTTACTTTGTCAAATGCTTCAAGAGAATTACTGACATACTCAACTTTATTTCCTTTTGCCAACTCATTTTCCCCAATTCCCAACAGATAATTTAAAATTATCACTTGTAAAATTGAAACATCTAATTTTCTCCACAGTAAAGATTTATTTGAAGGCCATTTAACTAAATTCATTGAACTTGGATTCAGTGATAAGATTGCAATTAAGTTTAAAGAGGGAATAAAAACACCAAAGGTATTGCTACCTTTTCCTTGTTCTTTCTTCAGTAATAAGAGCAAATTATTTATGGATTCCTTTTTCTTAGTAAGATTCAGTTTTATGGGCTTAATAATGAAGAACTTTTTCAAATTATTAAGAAAAGTTCCTCCATCAAACTCTTCTAAATTAAACAAAATACGATGGATTGGACGTATTGTAAGTGCTGGTGATTCCATTCGGATGAGATTTATAAGCTTATAACTGTAAGAGTTCCATCTTATATCATGTTTACCTTTTTTAGATGATTCCTTTTTGAATTCCCGTGCAACCTCATAACGATGATGTCCATCAGCAATGATAACAGACTTCTCTTGGAGTAATTTTTGTATACTCGCAATACTTCTGGAATCTGAGATTTTCCAAATTTTGTTCTTAATGGAATCATTACTCTTAGCAGACCAGCTAGCTGATTCTACAACTAACTGATCAATTGTCTCTTCTACTCTACCAATTGGATCTGAATACAACATAAAGATTAGACCGGAATCTAACAGTGTAGAGCGCAAGAGGTTAAGCCTGTCTTCCTTAGGTTTAGTAAGAGTTTGTTCGTGGGGAAATACAATTTCCTGAGAATAATCACTAATCTCACCAAGTGCTACGATACCCTTTCTTGTCACATATTCTCCACTGAGGGTACGATATTCTTGATAATATGGATAAAGACACGGTTGATCATCTCTAATAAATATATTCTTATTTATCCATGAATTAAGCAGCTTTCTTGACCTAGTGTACCTATTGTTAATTTCAGTATCTTCAGGTGACTCGGGGTTCATGATAATATGGGAGATATTATAGGGGTGACGTCCATGAAAACGTTTGTCCCAACCATTTTTGAATTGGTCATAGGGCAGGGAGATCACATCATCTAGGCATGATATTTTTTGGGTATTGTATCGGTATCCTCTAAAAGGTAATATTTTCATAAGAAATGAGCTTGAATAAAATTTAGCAAAATGAAAGATTAAAGATTAATTAGTACTCAATAGAATAAGCTGATCTAATTATATTGTTGAATAGACCTATGTACTTTGTCAATTCAAGCTGGAACTAGTATGACTAGAATTTAATTATCTAATTGAATCACAGGTACGTTAAATTAATTGACTTTAGCCTTAATCCCTAAAAGAAGAGCTGAATCCAACCCAAATTATGATATCAGAAAAAATAATTAGTGTTGCTTATCAAGGTGAGCCAGGTGCTTACAGTACAATTGCAGCACGAAAGTTTTTTACTTCTAAAATTCAGTTAATCCCAAATGAATCGTTTGATCTGGTCTTCAAGCAAGTAGAGGAAAACTATTCCGAATTTGCTGTTGTCCCTATTGAAAACTCTTTGGCTGGTAGCATCCACCAAAACTATGATTTACTTTTAAAACACGAACTGTTTATTATTGGAGAGCTTAAGTTGCGAATCGTACATTATCTTATTGCAAATCCAGGAGTTAGCTTAGCTAATATAAAAAAGATCTTTTCTCATCCCCAAGCTCTTATGCAATGCCAATCCAATATCGCATCTTTAGGAGATAAATCTATCATTCCAACTTATGATACAGCGGGAAGTGTAAAAAAAATTAAGGAAGAGAAAATTATGGATGGTGGAGCTATAGCTAGTGATCTTGCTGCTGAAATTTATAAGATGAAAATTTTGAAGAACGAGTTACAAGATAGTCCTGAAAACTACACTCGCTTTCTCTTATTATCCAAAAAAGAAAGAATAAAGAATGATTCTGATAAAACATCCATAGTTTTTTCTATTGAAAACTCACCTGGTGCCCTTTTCCGTTCAATTAGTGTGTTTGCACTACGAGATATAGATCTATATAAAATTGAATCGAGACCGTTACATGGTAAACCATGGGAATATTTCTTTTATATTGATTTTGCTGGTACGTTATCTGATATTAAATGTAGACAGGCAATTTCAGATTTACAGGAATTGACGAGTTACCTTAAAGTTCTTGGATCCTATCAAAGAGATTTAAACTATCTCTCTAAATCTTAATACTTTATTCATTATAATAAGATCTACTAATAGTATTCAGAACACCTCATATCTAGATTTAGGTCAAATATATTTATCAAGTATAGATTTACCTTTAAGTATTTAATCTACTAATTATAAGCTGCTTATAGTTAAGAGATATTTTTTCGCTGGTTATTTTAAACCCATTACCTTTAGATAAAAACTAAGAACAATGAAAAAAAGGGTTGCTGGAGTTGTCCTTGCAGGCGGTAAGTCTGAACGAATGGGAAAACCTAAAGCATTATTACCTTTAAGAGGGAAAACGTTTATAGAACATATAGTGGATGAAATAGGGCATTCTGCTCTAACTGATTGCAGAATTGTTGTTGGATATCATGCTAAAGCCATACTCAATCATCTACCCAATCTGGAAGCTATCTCAGTTATTAATTCACATCATGAGGAGGGCCAACTTTCATCATTAAGAAAAGGTATAAATTCGCTAAGAAAACTTCGAGTAGATGGGTTAATGGTCTTTTTAGTAGACCATCCATTTGTGGATCGTGTTTT
>CAYWYX010000110.1:0-3346 GCA_964462735.1 uncultured Acidobacteriota bacterium
TAAAAATAAGTAGATTAGATTCAAGATGACGATTGATTTTAATAGAATTTCGGTCATACCATTCGATGTTTCCACGTATCTTTTCCCCATCAGTTGTAATTAAAACCATTGAGGTTTTATTTTCCATTTGTTTTAGATAATAGAAACTTTCAGCATTAGTCTGTTCTGGAAGATTTTGTTTTTTATTTTGGGATCGTCCTGAAGCATTTCCCTTAATCTTAGAAAGCGATGACCGAATAAGTCGTCGATTCATTCATTTTTCTCCTTACTGGGTCAGCTACATTAAAACTTCTGGCAGTTAGGCCTGTGGTTTGTCTAAAACGGTTTCCCTACGATCAATATGTTAGATTCATATTTTTTGCAGGTTATATAGTTTTAGGGACCCATACATTAACAGTTGGTAAGTATACAAAATTGATGGTAGTTGCAAATGGAATCGGGGAGATTTAAACAGTGCTAACCTGGGCAGCTTGGGAATTACCATTTTGTCATTTTTGCCCTCGAATCTTAAAAAGTGCCCGAACGTTACCACAATTTTAAAAGAGGGACAAGGTGAAGGAATAATGAACATCTAAGATTGAGACAATATAATTTATGTTTAACTTTTAAGCAGAAAAAGCTTTTGACAAAATTAACGAGAAACAATTTTTTTACATAGTGCTGTATATATTATTGGGAGTACTAGGTTCTATAATGACTTCCCATTTTTCTTGAATCATCAGACACTAACCAGTGCAAAACTTATTTTTTATTCTTGTTTTCAGCCGGTGTAACTAAAACGTTGATGGAGGACGAGTCAGGCCACTTAAGGTAAATAAAAATCGATCTAAAGCCAATGTTTTGTTTAAATTTCGTTCTAAACCCTTTGTGAGCCAGTCAAGAGTCTGGGCAGCACCACAGATTTGTGCAAGTGTTACCTTCCTACTTAGAATATTGAGTTTTTCGTGGAGGTCGATGTTAGTGATCATTCCAGCTGATGGATCAATTTTAAGAATAAAGATATCACGGAGTAGCTTCTGCAGAATATCTAAGTTGAAAGTAAAAAATTCCTTTTGATTAAAGGAAGTAAAGTAATCCATAACTTTTCTAGCTTGGTGATAGGCTAAATGTCCAATGCAGGCATCTAGGGCAATTATTAATTTCCCTCGAGATTTTCGATACTGGTTCAGATCCAATGTAAGTGCTTTACCAAGGCTGCCCTCTGAAATTCTTTCAACCAGTGGAATATCTTCAGATGCAAAGGTTGACTGCTGTTTTAGAATTTTTTGAAGAATGTGCGATTCTAAAGGAGAAAAATGGAAGATCTGACATCGAGAGCGGATAGTTGCTAAAAGATCACTTGGTGAATCAGTTATAAGAATCATTACTGAAGTTTCAGGAGGTTCCTCCAAGGTTTTAAGAATTGAGGTAGCAGCTTCTATACGCAGATGGTGGGCTTGGTCAATTATAAATACTCGACGTCTACCTTCGAAAGGTTTGAAAAACACCTCCTTATTTAACTCCCTCATTTGATTAATTTTGATGAAAGTACCATCAGGAGAGTAAGTTTTAACATCTAAATGGACGTTATTGTTGATTTTTAAGCAACTTGTACAGGAATCACAAAAGTCGTTAGTAAGTTTGTTGCAGTTTAGTGCCTTTGAAATATAGTGGGCAAGTGTCCATTTACCTATCCCAGAAGTTCCAGCAAACAAAAAAGACGAAGGAATTTTCGCTTCTAATAGCTGTTGCTGAATTGATTTTAAAATGGGAGTGTTGCCCATAAAATTGTGGAATCCCATTTGTTTCTCCTGTCTACAATAATGGCATAATCAATTGAATTATTTCATTTTGAATTTCTTTAATTGATTGGCTTCCATTAATGATGTGAATTCGTTGTGGTTCTTTTTGGGCAATTTCAAGATATCCTTTTCGAACTTGATGATAAAAAGTTAAGGACTCTTGTTCATAACGTCCTTCGTCATTGCAGTTTTTAAGATTTCTCTGTCGAGCCCTAGATAGTGCAGTATTAGGGTCAATATCAATTAATATGGTGATATCAGGTTTTTTGTTTTGACTGACTAAGTCATTGAGAAATTCGATAAGATTAAGGTCTAGCTTTAGACCATATCCCTGATAGGCGACGGTAGCATCTGTAAAGCGATCGCATAAGACCCAGATACCATTATTTTGAGCTGGAATAATATTTTTATGAATGTTTTGATTTCTAGCCGCAGAGTATAGTAAAAGTTCACTGATTGGCAGTAAATCAGACGTTTCGTTACTCAGGAGGATTGACCGGATTAATTCACCGACAGGGGTGCCACCTGGTTCTCGTAGCAAAGACACTTTAATGCCTTGATTAGTTAAATAACTATTTAATAATTGGACTTGTGTGGATTTTCCACATCCGTCAATGCCTTCGAATGTAATAAAAGGAGCCATAGGAGAAAAAACTAGATTATTCCAGTCGCTAGTGCTATGAAAAATATTCTTAATAATAGCTACTAAAGGTATCAAAATTTAGATGGAACATTTGTAAGTTTAACTCGAAGCAAGATAAGATGTGCGTCTTTTCTCAAATTTGCTCTAATATTGTCTTAGTTCAGAAAAAAGCAGTAGCTGTATTAAGGCAGAAATTCATTTGTCTGAGGTAAAAAAGCGATAATGGAGATGATTACTAAAAATATCCAGCGGATTCAAAATTTAATTGAAATGGCTGCACTCCGATCGGGACGTCAGCCCGAATCTGTCCAATTAGTAGTAGTTTCTAAAATGGTAAAAGTAGAATCCATTCTTAAGGCACTAGCATCAGGGATCAACTGTCTAGGTGAGAACAGAGTTCAAGAAGCACAATCAAAAAAAGTAGCTTTAACTGGATTGGATTATGAATATCATTTGATTGGTCCCTTACAAACAAACAAAGTGAAGCTAGCCATTAATACTTTTGATTGTATTCAGACAGTGGATAGTCTTAAATTAGCAAATCGTATTGATCGTTTAGCCGGACTTGAGAACAAGGTTGTTAAGATTCTAATACAAGTTAATATAGGTAGGGAACTCCAGAAAACAGGAATAATGGAGAATCAACTTGATGAGTTTGCTCAACAACTTATGCAATTGAAGCATATTTCAGTAGAGGGGTTAATGGCAATTCCTCCATATTTTGAGGATGTTGAATCTGTCAGGCCATATTTTCGTCAGATGAAGAGTTTATTCAATACGCTTAATGACCGTCGACTAGCTCGACGGGAAATGGATACTCTTTCTATGGGAATGAGCAATGATTTTGAAATTGCAATTGAGGAAGGAGCAACAATGGTTCGAGTAGGTAGTGCCATTTTTGGCAAACGTTCCATTATTTAAA
>CAYWYX010000110.1:3446-4752 GCA_964462735.1 uncultured Acidobacteriota bacterium
CTGCTAAGTTAATAAATTACTAACAATAAATTGAATAAAAGAGTCTAAGCCATTGAAATTAATTCTGCTCAAACCAGTACTAATAGGTTTTGTCGCTTTACTTTTTCCGGGATTAGGTCACCTGCTCCTAAAAAAATGGCTTAGATCCAGTCTTTTTACATTTGCAATTCTTTTATTGTTTTTATTTGGACTTAAACTAGAGGGGAAACTTTATATATTAGGCTCTGATCAATTGATTGAAACCGTTTTATTCATTGCTGATTTTTTTAATGGAATCCCATACATTCTTGCTAAGTATTGGGGTTTTGGAGAGGGAAATTTGGAAAATCAATCTTTTGAGTATGGGACTACCTATCTTGCAGTTGCGGGTTTGTTGAACCTTTTAGTTGCGATAAATGCTTATGATCTAGCTGTAGGTCGGAAACATTAATATGGTTATCTCTCACTTTATGGCTGTCCTCATTTTTGCTGTTTCTGTGTCTATCGTTTTTGCGTTGACTACTAAAGAAAATGTTCGTGAACAACTAAGCTATGGTATCTATACATTTCTAGCTCTTTCTTTGGTAGCTGTGGGTTTTGGATGGTTGATGAGAATTTTCCTTTAATAAGTTAAAGTACTTCCGAATCATTTTTTCATAGCAGACGAACAAGAAAGCAGGCGAGCAATCTGTTCTGATTGTGCTTCAACCAGTCGAGCTGCTTGTGAAATAGCATCGTCAATACTCATTGGTGACTTAAGAATGCTAAAGAGGGCCGTAAATCCTTGATCGAACAAACTGTCAACATTTTTAGCAATGCTTCCTGCAATTCCTATCACTGGAATTTCTAGTTCTTTAGCAAGTTTAGCCAACATTCCCGGACCTTTTCCAAAGGGAGTCTGAAAATCAATCTGTCCTTCTCCAGTGATAATATAATCAGCTTGTTTAACTTTTTTTTGGACTTTGAGGAGATCAAAAACTAAATCACTGCCTGGACGAAGTCGGGCATTTACTAAACCCATGAAACCTCCTGCAATACCTCCCGCGGCACCTGTCCCTGGAACTCTAGAGATATTTAATCCAGTTTTTTTGAGAATAAGTTTACCAAAATTGATTAGTGCTTGGTCTAATTCCTTAACCATTGTAGGAGTAGCACCTTTTTGAGGACCAAAAACATGGGCAGCGCCTTTAGGGCCAACAAGAGGATTGTCAACATCACACGCTACCAAAATCCTTACCTTTTTTAAAAGTGGGTTAACATGATTTGTTTCAACTCGTACAACTGATTGAAGCCCTTTTCCACCTCTTTTAACTGGTTTATTTCTAAT
>CAYWYX010000110.1:4852-6610 GCA_964462735.1 uncultured Acidobacteriota bacterium
GGGTCAAGAACACGACTCCGTAATATTTTCCCATTTGTACCAGAAACTACAGCTTCTAGAGTTCCATCACCGCCATCTGCAATCGGAAGCTCGGTAATAATAGCTTTAGGTAATATCTTTTGGATTCCCTTTGAAATTGCATTGGCTGCATCAATGGCAGTCAAGCTTTCTTTGAAAGCATTGGGAGCTACTAAAATCCGCATTCGTTTTTCTGAAGAAGACATGTCCAATTCCCCCAAGAGTTATCTGTCATTCTTAAAGTGTGTCAAAATTGTATCTGAACTTCTAATAGAGAGGCAGTTGTTTACAAGTTTTCCCTGATGTACCGGTAAATTTTAATGCAATCACATCTAGAGCCCACTGAATTTCTCTACGTACTAGTGGATCAGTTTCTAAATAAGATGTCTGAGTTAAAATTGACTTAGCTTTAGTACCTCCAATATTACCAAGGGCCCAGGCAGTATGAATTCTAACTAAGGATTCCCGATGTACCAGTGATATTTCTAGGTAGGGTATTGCTGACTGGTCCTTACTATTACCCAAAGCGACGGCAACATTACGGAGAAAACCACTATATCCACAACGTTTAACTGGACTAAAACGAAAATGCTGATTAAATTCATTTTTTGTCATTTGTATCAATTTCGTTAGTTTGGGAACGTGATTCCCTTCAGAAGGATAGAATGATGATTCCAGTGTGGGTTGGGCAAAACGGTTCCAAGGACATACATCTTGGCAGTCATCACAACCAAAAATTCGGTTTCCTATCAAGGGCCTAAGATCTAAAGGAATGACTCCCCTGAGTTCTATGGTTAGGTAGGAGATACATAATCGAGAGTCAACCACGTAAGGAGCTACTATTGCTCCAGTAGGACAAGCCTTAATACACTTGCAACATGTTCCGCAAAAGTTGTTGCTTTCTTCATCATAACTAAGAGGAACATCAAGCAAAATTTCTCCCAAAAATAACCAAGATCCTTGGTCACGGCTTATCAGATTAGAGTGTTTCCCAATCCAGCCTACTCCTGTCTTATGGGCCCAAACTTTATCCATTACTGGACCAGTGTCAGAATAAAAGAGACCTCGACATGAAGGTATGGTTTCCTTAATCCAGTTAGCTAATTGGCTAAGACGTTTTTTTAAAACCTGATGATAATCCTCTCCCCAAGCATAACGAGATATTTTACCATTCATAGGATTTTCTGAGTGTTTTACAGGTACATAATAGTTCATGCCAAGTGAAATAATTGAACAGGCTTGTTCTAGAACAAGGTTCGGATTTTGCCTTTTTTCAGCTGTCTTTTCCATCCAGTGCATTTCTCCCTGATGCCCTTGATGGAGCCAAGAATCAAGACCGCTATCTTGTTTTATTTGATCAATTTGACTAAATCCTACCTTTGTAAAGCCTAACTTTAGAGCTTCTAATCTGATTGTTTTTGTAAGTAGATCTGTCGAGGTTGAGGTGTTAGGCTTTAGGGTGTGTTCTGTCATACTCCTCCATCAGGTGACCAACACTAAGATGAGTATATCGTTGAGTCGTGGAAAGATTCTTATGTCCTAATAACTCCTGAATTGATCGCAGGTCAGCTCCTGAATTTAAAAGATGCGTGGCAAAGGAGTGTCGCAGTCCATGAGGACTAAGTCTTTGCAACAGGCCAGATTTCTGTAAATATTTTTTAATAATACGTCCAACAGACCGCGGTGTTATTCGGGTTCCCAAATGGTTTAAGAAAACTGGTGAAGTAGAGTCAATTGAAT
>CAYWYX010000111.1:0-6514 GCA_964462735.1 uncultured Acidobacteriota bacterium
CGGGAAGCAGTCGGCGAACGATGTGAAATTATGCATTTGGTTAATCTTTTGGACATTAGTATAGATATTGGTGATGTTTTATCTGAAAAACAGGTTATTCATCATTTAGAAACAAGGAAAAAGTAGCCTTATTCGTTATAAGAAATAAATTTGAATAACGTTTTAATCTAATTCAATGTTTTCTTCGCAAACAATTGAAGAAAAAACTTTTTAGAATTCTTTTGTTAATTTTTAAACTCAATCCCTAACCCCAAAAAGGCCGGAAACTGGAGAAAAAACTTGGCAAGTTCGACCTATAATGCAGGAATCATTGGACTTGGGTTCATTGGTGCAGCTGATCAAATTTCAGGTGATGCACTTGGTCAACAAGTTAAGGATTTAGATGGTACCCACTTGCATGCCATAGAAAATAACCCTTGTATCAAGCTTGTTGCTGGAAGTAGTCGTGATGATGGAAGACGGAATCGATTTTATGATAGAACAGGGGCTCATACTTATTCAGATTGGCAAGAAATGTTAGACAAAGAGGATTTAGATTTAGTTTGTATCGCAACATATGCTCCTGTTCATAAAGAAATTACAGTGGCATGTGCTGATTATGGAATACGAGTTATTTTCTGTGAGAAACCAATTGCGCCCTATATATGCGATGCTGAACACATGGTGCAGGCTTGTAAAAAATCAGGTTCACTTTTAGTTATTAATCACAATCGAAGGTTTAATCCCAATTACCGTAGATTAAGAGATTTCATAGTATCGGGTCAGCTAGGTGATCTAACTTCAGTAAATGCTCAGTGGGGTAATGGTCGTTTGGGCAATGTTGGAACTCATGTCTTTGATGCGATTTGTATGGTGACTGGTCGGCGAATTGAAGCTGTTTCTGGAACATTAGATCTTGCTGGTAAGCCAGACTGCCGAGGATCTCAATTTAGGGATCCTGGAGGTTGGGGATTAATGCAATTGTCGAGAGGACCTATTGTTACAGTAGATGCATCAGACTACGGTAAAGTTCCAATAAGTATAAGTTTTCAGGGAACCAAAGGACGAGCATATACTGGAGGTGACGATGTTATTATAGAGAATTGGAATGGTGAGCGAGAGCAGTGGCCAGGTTTAAGGAAAGAAGCGACTAGTATGGATCGAGCCGTTACTGAAATAAGGAACTATCTTGATGGCAGCAATGGTTTTTCTTATCAGGCGGAAGAAGCTGTACATGTTCTAGAAGCTATTGCAGCTTTTCATGCTTCTGATAAGTATTTAGGTGCCTGGACAAAATTACCACTTTCTGGAGAAAACCGTAAAATAAAAGTTAATAGTGGTTAGTAAAGATTTTTAGAAGCTCATTTCTTCAAATTTTCTTTATTGTCTTTTGAATGGCTTTAATAAGTCCATCAATTTGGAAGAGCTCCATGGGCAGTGAAAGACAACACATAGTCAAAGTATAGCTCAAAAAATATCCTTCTTCTAAAAGCCCTAAGAATAACTTGTTTGCGAGGGCCTTATCAGCCTGAGTTAAATCTCGATAATTCCGTAGCTTTTTGTCGGTAAAATAGATACTAAAAACAGAACCCATATTGACAGTTTGAGCTGGAAAATTTTCCTCTGAAAACATCTTATTTAAATTGCTAGACAGATAATCACCAAGCTTATTGAGATGATCAAATGCTTCTGGAGTTAATTGCTGCAGAGTGGCCAAGCCAGCGGCCATTGTTATTGGGTGAGCACTGAAGCTCCCGCTTTGAAAAAAGCCAGTTGGTCCCTTTGAGTTGTCAAGAAGATCCATTAAGTCTGCCCGTCCTCCAAAAGCTCCTACTGGAAAGCCTCCCCCTATGATTTTTCCAAAGCAGGTTAAATCAGGATCAATGCCGTACTTTTCTTGTAAACCCCCGGTTCCTACTCGAAAACCAACAATCTCATCAAAAATAAGTAGAAGATTATTTTGACGAGTTATATCTCGAACAAAACTAGCAAATTCAGGTCGAATGGGTAACAAGCCTGCTTTAGGATCAAAAATAACACAGGATAATTCATGACAATGCTCCTTAATAAGTTTCTCTACTGCTTCCTCATCGTTATAAGGGAGCACTAGAACTTCATTTATAGCATTAGGAGAGATCCCTCCAGCGTTTGGAACAGAGTAAGGTGTCTTTGAAGGGCCAGCTTGATTGAGAGGTGGAGCCACACTTACTTCAACAACATCATGACTTCCGTGATAGCCACCTTCAAATTTAGCGATTTTTGACTTTTTACTAAAACCTCGGGCTAGTCGAATAGAATGTAATGTTGCTTCAGTTCCTGAATTCACAAAACGAATTCGGTCTAACGTGCTTACTCTACGACACATTTCCTCAGCAAGTTTGGTTTCAATACCAGTAGGAGCACCTAGAGCAATTCCCTGTTGAAGCTGATTCTGTACGGCTTCTATAACAGATGGGTGATTATGACCTAAGATTTGGGTAGTATGATGATTGGCAAAATCTAGATAATGTCTACCGTCTACATCCTCAAGATAACAGCTTTCACTTTTCGCCATGGTCAGTGGATAGGGATGGAAGAAGTAGGCTCCTTTAGCTGGTCCTGAGGTAAAAAGAGCCCCTCTTTCAAAAAATTTTCGTGACCGTGGAGTTCGGGTTTTATAAATCTCTTCCAGAGAAGGCGTTACCTCAGGCATATTTATTTCCTTTCCTTGGGTCTCTCATATAAAAGCTTATGAAACTAAAATCAATCCAGTTGGTTTCACTAATCCCTATTTTACAGTTCCCGTTTGACTCTTGCAATTAATGAGAGAATAGTTGACATAGGCTTAAAAGTTTTTTTTCATAATTTAACGTGTATTTTTATTCTCGAATCGGAGTTATGTTGCATCGTGAAACCAAAAATGACTGTGGAAGTTATTGATTTTTCTCATTCCTTTATCACAAGTCATAATCTTTATTTTTGATTAATTGGAAAAACATTTTCTGGAGAAAATTGGATAATGGTTTCTACTATATAATGTGGTTTTGACTTCTCCTTAACCATACAATACAATTTGATCGAAAGGTTTCACGACAATTTCTGAAGATGGTAAGGGGCTTAGATGATTAGTCGACTGTCATGGTTACTCACTCTTTTAATGAGCTTTTTTGTAGTTTCTTACTCTGGTATAGAACAAGCCGAGGAAATACTGGCTAAAGACAAAAGACAAAAAAATCCTTTTTCCAATGATCTTAAAGCAGTGGAAGTGGGCAAGGGTTCGTTTAGATATTACTGTGCTGGTTGTCACGGAATGGAAGGAGCTGGAGGTTTTAGAGGTCCTGATTTGATTAGAGGTGAACTAACTCATATTAGTGATGATCAAGACATGATGCAGGTTGTCAGACATGGAATTCAAGGGACACAAATGCCTCCTTCAACACTTCCAGACGATAATTTGTGGCGAATCATATCCTTTGTTAATCATCTCCGTACTGAGTCTCAACAACGAACACTGAGTGGTGATTGGGATTCTGGCAAAAGAATATTTTTTGGTAAGGGATTTTGTTCTGATTGTCACATGGTTAGAGGAACAGGAGGGAGGTTCGGACCTGATCTAACCGGTATTGGGAAGACCCGTCCTCTAAAGTCTTTTGTTGAATCAACTCGAGATCCGAGTGCCCAGTTTAAGAATGTTGTTCATGCTGATGGGAGAATGGCGGGAGGATTTCAGTCGGTCCAGTTGGTTACTGGAAAAGATTCCAAAATTATTGGAGTCATTCGAAATGAGGATACTTATTCAATTCAAATTTTGGATAGGAATGAAAAATTTCATAGCTACTATAAAAAAGAACTCACTAAGATTATCTATCTTGATGAGTCACTAATGCCTCCTTATCCAGACAGTGTTCTTTCAGATCAGGAACTCGAAGATCTTTTAGTTTTTTTGACAAAACCAAAAAATTAATAAATCGATCAGTAAATCAGTGAAATAAAATACTATTGTTTTCAAAAAGTTTGATAATTTTAAACAATACAACCCAACAACATCAGGCCCTTTGAACTTTTTATATTGTGATAAGGGATTTTATGATTGACGAGGAGCATTTATGTTTCGAGCATTAACTGTTTTTGTCATTCCATTACTAATTTTATTTGTCGTTCCGGGATTTAGTGAAGCAGGTGAAGTTACAAGTGAGCGGTTGCTCAACGCTTTAGATGAACCTCATAATTGGTTGCACTATAGAGGAGACTATAGTGGACGTAATCACCGACCCTTGAAACAAATCAATAAGGAAAACGTCAATAGACTTCAAGCTCAATGGGTTTTTCAGACTGGTGTAGGGGCAGCTGCAAAGTTTGAAACCGTTCCTTTGGTGGTTGACGGAATTATGTATATTACGGCGCCCTATAACAATGGGTATGCATTAGATGTGAATACGGGCCGAATTCTTTGGAGATACCAAAGAAAATTACCAGAACAAAGCCTTTGCTGCGGACCTATTAATCGGGGGTTTGCCACTCTTGGTGATAAGGTTTTTATGGCTACTCTAGATTCCCATTTGGTTGCCTTAGACAGGATGACAGGCAATGTTATTTGGGACATTAAACGTGCAGATTATCGTCAAGGATATAGTTCGACGGGAGCTCCTCTAGTAGTTAAGGATAAAATCATTATTGGTACCGGGGGAGGAGAATATGGGGTACGTGGTTTTCTAGATGCTTATGATCCTGAGACTGGGAAACGCCTTTGGCGTTTTTGGACTATCCCTGGGGCCGGAGAGCCTGGTTCAGAAACTTGGTTGGGAGACTCATGGAAAACAGGAGGAGCACCGACTTGGATGACAGGAACGTATGATCCTGAATTGGACTTACTCTATTGGTGCACGGGAAATCCAGCTCCTGATTTGAATGGTGAAACTCGTTTGGGAGACAATCTCTATTCTGCTTCAGTAGTAGCGTTAGATCCCGACACCGGTAAAATGAAATGGTATTTTCAGTTCACTCCACATGATGTTCATGATTGGGATGCCAATGAGGTACCCGTATTATTGGATCTTGAAATGGAAGGAAAGCAAAAAAAACTTTTGGTACAGTCTAACCGCAATGGATTTTACTATGTCCTAGACCGAGAGACAGGAGAGTTTTTGCATGCTAATCAAATTGCCAGAGTAACATGGGCTTCTGGAATTAGTCCTGATGGAAGACCTCAAGTTTTACCTAATACCAAGCCTACCCCAGAGGGAAATCGTCAGTGTCCTGGTATGGGAGGGGGTTCTAACTGGATGGCTCCTTCCTATAATCCTGAAACTGGACTTCTTTATATTGTGGTAAGAGAAGAGTGTTCCAAGTATTACAGTAGTGAACAAGAACTAGAACAGGGTCACTTTTGGTTGGGAAGTTTTCCTCAGATTACTCCAGATGAGGATACTTGGGGTGTTGTGAAAGCTTTGGAGCCTACTTCTGGGAAGGTGAAATGGGAATTTAAATTTCAAACTCCTACTTGGGCCGGAACTCTATCTACAGCAGGAGGATTGGTTTTTGTTGGTGATATGGAAGGTTATCTGACAGCCTTAGATGCTGACACTGGCAAGAGTTTATGGCGATTTCAAACGGGTGCACCTATCGTCACTGCTCCAATAACTTATATGATTGGCAAAAAGCAATATCTAGCCATTGCAGCTGGAAGTGCTCTCTATACTTTTGCTTTGAACAATTAATCTCCAATACAACTGTTAAAGGATGATGGATCCTTTATATTATTGTATTCAAAGGACTACCGTAAAAGAGCCTTAGTGCTTGGTGTCAGTTCTGGTGCTTAGTTCAGCAGGAGAAGCCAGGAGAGTACTAACTAACATAAGGAGAGAACCATGAAAGTAGATCTCTACACCAAGATAGTTTTAACTGCCATTGGTCTGTTTTTGAATGTTACTGGTGATTCTAAACTATCGGTTATAAAAGATGCTGCTGCAGCAGTTGGTGGATACGATTACAAGCAGTATCAACAGCATAGTGAGACTAACACAGAATTTCTGTCCGGGGGTGGTGTTGATGCCTCGGAAATAAAACCGAATGAAGTTATTATAGAGGTTCATGGAGTCGTGTGTTCATTTTGTGCTCAAGGTGTCAAAAAGAAATTGAGAAAGTTTAAATTTGTTGATCGCAGTCGACTCAACAAAGGTATTGCAATGAATATGCAGAACCAGCGTATAACCGTAGCCATCAAATCTGGAGCAAAAGTTGATGTTCAGGGCTTGTTTAAAGCAGTTTTATCCGGTGGGTACGAGCCGATTTCTGCTTTAATCGCTGACAAAGATGGAAATATTAGGTCCGTTAAAGCAGATGCTTAGGGTGCAATTGATAATTCTTTTAAGCATC
Source organism: uncultured Acidobacteriota bacterium (assembly GCA_964462735.1). Taxonomy (GTDB): domain Bacteria; phylum Acidobacteriota; class Terriglobia; order Versatilivoradales; family Versatilivoraceae; genus JAKUNG01. Next base: position 6,334 of record CAYWYX010000111.1, read on the forward strand.
GTTTTATCAATTTTCATGGTGAGTATTAACTCTTTTGCCGGCCAACCAGTGATGGATATGGCACCACGTTGGGAAGGTGGTTATGGCTTTCAACTGCGTTATGAATCCTATGGCTCAGATATTTTACTGGATGGCGACAGTAAAATAGATAACCCTCTCGACATTAAGAACTTTGTTGACA
>CAYWYX010000112.1:0-6408 GCA_964462735.1 uncultured Acidobacteriota bacterium
ATGCCTTGTAGAATAATTTTTCTAACTGTTGTGATCCGTTAAGGCATAACGATTTAAATAGTTGACTGACTCTGTGAATTAGTTTGAAAAATTAAATAGTTCTGCATGTTTGTATATTGTGATTTAAGAAAGGACTTAACAATCGATTAAAAACACCACTTTCTAAGGAGGCAATCAGCAATGATGAGATTAATCTTAATGTTCTTATTTGTATTGGGAATCCTGACTGAAAATCTATTACTTTTGTTGGGTACAGAACCGGAGATTGTTTCAGTAAAAAAAATTTGGGAGCAGGCTCCGCATAACGCTTTCACTGATCTTATTCGATTTCAGGGCAAATGGTTTTGTATCTTTAGAGAGGCTGATTTTCATGGAACCCGGCCAACGAAAGAAGTAATGCCAGAAGGACAAGAAGGTCGTAATGGGGAGGTGAGAATTATTGTTTCTGAGGATGGCGAAAACTGGAGATCTGTGGCTCTTCTGCGTGAAAAAGGGGTGGATTTACGTGATCCTAAACTTTCAGTAATGGCAGATGGTCGTTTGATGTTGCTAGCTGGCGGTATCATTGATGACCCCCAAAAAAAAGAACAATGGGGTTACGTCACACGATCCCCTCGAGTTGCGTTCTCGAAGGATGGAATCGATTGGACTCCTACTCAACGGGTTTTAGCAGAAGATCATTGGTTATGGAGAGCAACTTGGTATCAGGGTAAAGGATATGCCCTCTCTAAAATGGGTGAGACACCGAATCCTAGGAGAGGATTTTTGTACTGGACAACAGATGGTCTTAACTGGCATTGGTTAACCGAATTTAAAGTTAAGGGGGTTAGTGAAACTACATTGAGAGTAATGCCCAATGGTGAAATGGTGGCTCTAATACGGCCTCGTTATCTGGGAAGAAGTTTGCCACCTTACAAAAAATGGATATTCAAGGAAATAGATCATAGTGTAGGCGGACCGAACTTTATCCGTATAACGGATGGAAGTCTTTGGGCAGCAAGTAGATTGCAGGGGAAGACTGTACTTTCAAGGATGACTGCTGATAGTTTTCACCCAGCATTAACATTGCCAAGTGGTGGGGGTGATACTAGCTATCCTGGTATGGTGTGGCATGACCAGTTACTTTGGATAAGTTACTATTCTTCCCACGAAGGTCAATCTAGTATCTATTTAGCTCGAATACGTTTTGTTTCTTGACATGAGATTGCTAAACAACAGATGATTTAAGACGAGATCTAACATGAATTCTAAAGAACCCCAACTACAAGAACCCCCTAAAGCTTTAATCTCAACTAACCCTTTACGCTGGCTTCGTTTTTTTGGTCCAGGAGCAATTTTAGCTTCTGTAACTGTAGGCAGTGGAGAAATTTTGTTTCCCTCTAGGGGTGGGGCTATCTTTGGTTTTAAAATTCTATGGGTAATTCTCTTTGTGGCTTTACTGAAGTGGATCTTTGTCTATTCTAGTATTAGACACATGATCATAAGTGGAGGTCATCCTCTAGAGCGGTGGCGAAAACTTCCCGGTCCTACCGGTTGGTTCCCACTTTTCCTTATCATCATCGTTGTTATTGCAACGCCACTGTGGTTTTCTTTTTTGAGCGGATTAACCGGACAGATTTGCGTTACGATTACTGGAATTGGGGATCAATATATTTGGGCTACAATCTCTGTAGTGGCAGCTATGATCCTTTTATCATTAGGGGGATATGATTTTCTTGAAAAAGCTCAAACAGCTATCCTTGGGTTAATGGTAGTTTGCATAATTGTGGCTGTTTTTTACGTTTCTCCCCCATGGTGGCAGGTAATCAAGGGCTTCTTTCCTCAGGTTTTAAGCTATCCAGACTGGTTATACGGTGTAATGCCTCAAATGCGTGACCGTTCAGTGTGGGTTGAAGTTGTCGTCTATTCTTCAGCAATTGGAGGACAAAGTTACGATTATCTAGGATACCTGTCTTTTTTACGTGAAAAAAAATGGGGTTGGAGTCATCTTGAAACTGCTAGTCCAGAGCAACTAAAAATGATTGAGCAGCAAAAAGATCATCCAGCTCGTATTTGGGTTCGAGCAGCATTTATGGATACGACGGCTAGTTTTTTTATGGTCGTTTTTATAGGGGCGTGCTTTGCTATTTTGGGCACGATCATTTTGCAACCCAATGAACAAGTTCCTGAAGGACTTAATATGCTGACATATCAAGCTGCTTTTTTAACTACCCTGCACCCTTGGTTGCTACCACTCTATTATATAGCAGTATTTCTAGCTTTCTTTGGCATCCTATATGGAGGTCCAGAACTTACCTACAGAGTTCTCTTGGAATATTTAAAATCCCTTCCGCGTTTCCGTTCTGGTGTCCCTTTAAAACGACTTCGAGCTGGTTGGATTATCTGGGGGTTAGGTGGTGGTGTTCTTGTTCTCTGGTGGAGTCGCTTCAACCCTGATGTTAGTCTTCTAGAAATTGTAACTCCTGCGGGTATTTATACAGGAGTACTTTCCTGTGGCTTTTATGCCCTAATAAATGTTTGGGTGGATAGGCATTTTTTGCCAATTTCTATTCGTATGGGGTCTACATTAGTTGTACTCAATATTATTTCTGGACTAGCTCTTTCTTGTTTTGGCCTCAAAGCCCTTTGGGACTACGATCCAGTTTGGGGATACATTGTACTGGCACTTTTTTTGGCTGTCTGTTTTGTGTTGGCTTGGAAGATGCGCTTTTTAAATCAAGAGAAATCATCCAAAAAAATTGAGTAAGAATGGTAAAAACTAGAAACACACTTCTTAAATGAGGAAGGTAGTATGAAACTTGGAGTGATCTCTTCTAACCTAATGCAGTTTGAATTTGAGGAAGGTCTGCGTTATGCAAAGAAACTTGGGCTTGGAGCGGTAGAGGTAGGAGCCTGTGGACTTGCAAGCAATAAAAAATACTGTGATCGAGAACACCTTGTAAGCCATAGGAATGAAATTCCAGCTTGGCTGGATGCTTTTGCCAGAAATGATTTAGAGATTAGTGCTCTAATTGGACATGGTGCTCCACTGATGCCAAACAAAGATATAGCCAAAGAGTATTCCCGTCAATTTAGACAAACCTGTCAACTAATGGAATGGGCAGGAATTAGGCGAATGACCCTACTAGCTGGTTTGCCAGAGGGAGCCGAAGGAGATACCACTCCAGTTTGGGTTACTTTTGCGGATTTACCTTTTTTACGTGATACCGTTGAGTGGCAATGGGAAAAAAGACTTATTCCTTATTGGAAAGAGCATGGGAAGATTGCCAGTGATCATGGAGTAACTCTATGTTTTGAGATGCACGGAGGAGATCTTATTCATAACCCAATTACATTGAAGAGATTGCACGAAGAGGTAGGTCCAGTAGTAGCATGTAACTTTGATATTTCTCATGTATGGTTCCAAAGTATTAATCCCGGTGAAGCTGTGCGTTATCTGGGTAATCTGGTACAGCACGTTCATGCTAAAGACACCCATATACAGGAACACAATGTTCGCTTAAGGGGGTTTAATGACTCAACTTCTACTGAATGTCCTGAAAAACGTCCCTGGAATTTTACAATTCCCGGTTGGGGACATAATGAATCTGATTGGAAGGACTTTGTAACTGCTCTAGATTTTGTTGGCTATGATCACGTTTTGTCTATTGAGATGGAATGTGAATATCTAAATGTTGAGGAAGGTTTAAAGAAGTCTGTTGATTTTCTAAAACCTATTCTGTTAGAAAAAAAACCTGGCCCAAAATGGTGGGAAATAGCTGGAATGAGTGATGCCGGAAGCCTATGGAAGGAAGATTAAAGGGTGTCTCTCTCAATCGAGTGGGTTGGATTAGCGTGCTTCCGTCTTTGGAAAAACGGCCAACCCTGGCTGGTTATGGACCCTTACACCCCCTCAGCGGTAGGACTAGGTGGCCCTGATACTCCTTTTCTCCAAGCAGACCAAATAATCGTAAGCTCTTTAACTGATAAGGGACATTCGTGCATTCAGATTGTAGAAGGTGATCCTCCAGTGATCAATGCATTGGACCTGTCCGAAGGACATCAACAAGCTGAAATAGACGGTGAACCTATTTTAACAATTAAAGCTGCAGAAGCTGCTGATCACCCTGAAGGGGCAGATGACAACGCCCTTTTTGCTTTTAAAGCTGAAGACCTTTGGATAGTACATATGGGTGACCTTGGTTATGGACTTACCACAGAACAGCTCAAACCTTTTATTGGTCACTGTGATGTCTTATTGGCTATTGTGGGTGAGAAATTGACGTTGACACTTGACGAACTGGATCCAATGATCGATATTTTGAACCCGAGGTGGATTTTGCCAATGCATTACTATCTTCCTCCTATTGATGGTGGAATGACTCCTCTGGATGGCTTTTTAAAACGTCGTCCTCAAGAACCTCTTTTCTTTGTTCGTCATCACACCGTTTCTTTACCGATCCTTAGTGTTAATAATGATAGACCAACCGTGGTAGTGCTGGAACCCTCAGGTTATCAATAGAGCTAAAATCAAAACAGGAATCTCCTAGATTGATCTTTTTAAAAGAGGTTAACTGACTGAATATTAGGTCAGGAAATCTTAGTCTTGAAAACTATCTAGGATCTATATCATCATATTAGAAATTGTATTAGTTAATTAGTGGTTTATTCTGTGAACACTTCCCGAAAACGGTTCATGGCCAAATGATCATCGCTTTGTGGAAAGGCTTCTAATCCAATCACTCCATTGTATTTTATCTCTTTAAGCACTGAAACCACGTGAGGGTAATTAATTTCTCCTGTGCCAGGTTCATGTCGACCAGGGACATCTGCTACATGAATGTGTCCGATCAGCTTTTGATAATCCCTAATTCCTTGAATGATATTACCCTCCTCTATCTGGAGATGGTAGATATCAACTAACATCCGTATTCGGGAACTCCCAACCTGTTCAATCAAACGAGCTGCATCCTCCAGTTTAGGAAAGGGATACCCAAAGTGGTCCACTTTGGTATTTAGGACCTCAAAATTATAAAAAATATTGTTTTGCTCAGCTATTTCTGCTAGTTCACTTAGACATCGATAGGCAGTTATCCATACATCAGCAGGATGTGAGGCGATAGAATGAATGACCTTGCCTTCTTTGTCGAGCTCACCAGTGGCAATGGCCAAACTTTGGCAATTAAGTTTCTTGGCAATCTCTAGATTCTTTTTGGTACCGGTAAGGAAAGCATCTACACCATCAGGATGGACCATGCTCCCTGGACCCCACCCTGGCATTGAAGCAATCTTAATTTGAGGATCATTACTGATATCTTCTAAAGTGTCATTTTCCCAACCCCATAGCTCTATGGAAAATCCAGCTTTGGCAACTGCTTTAACGCGCTGTTTGAAGGAGAGATCAGGAAAAACAGTTCCTTCACAAACTGACAATTCAAACATAACTAGCTCCTTTTATTTGTTACATATATTATTTGTCATTCCTCTGTACTGTTTTTCACAGTATTATTTAAAAAGAAATTTATTTGTAGCGGGAAATTTTTCTTCGACCTTATTCTACTTCAAAGAAGGATTAAAAAACCTATTTTTGGTTCTATTTTTTCATATAGGAGGGGGATACATGAGTGGTCGTTTTCGTGAACTACTGAAAAAAAATGAAGTACTTTATGGAGTAATTTGTAGAGATGTTTCAATAACGGACCTGGAACTAATGGCCCAGATTGGTTATACAGTGGTTTTTTTGGATCTTGAACATAGTTCACAATCAACAGCTGAGGTCCTACGTTTAGGCCGTGTCATTCATCATTTAGGAATGGTTCCATTAGTCAGAATTCCTGAGCTATCTCGGTCCCATGTTCAGTGTTTATTAGACGGTGGAATTGAGATATTAACCTTGCCAGATGTTAAAAGTTCTGACCAAGCGTCACAATTCGTCCAGCTAGGAAAGTTTCCTCCCAAAGGCCAACGTGGGATATCAACCTCTTGTGCTGGAACAAATTTTACATTAGGGGTCAACCCCGAGCAAACTTTGAAAAATGTCAATGAAGGTACTTCACTAATGGTTATGGTTGAAAGCGATGAAGGATATCATGCCTTAGACGAAATCCTTGAAGTAGAGGGGATTGATCTCTTAACAATAGGAGAAATGGATTGGTCGGTTAGTTTGGGTATTTTTGGAGATGAGGCAAAAAGAGTGCTTCGTCCAAAAATAGAGGAGGTTTTAGTTAAAGCTCATAAAAAGGGAAAAATTTTGGCGATGGGAGGTAGTTCACCTGACCAGATTGCTCACTATCGAAAACTTGGGGTGCGTCTGTTTTTTGTAGGTGTTGACGTGAATCTCAAACGTAAAATACTAGCAGAGAGTCTATCCAATTTTCGGGAAAGTATAGGGTAAAATGAGTTTCTGATATCGGTGGTGTGACTAATTGT
>CAYWYX010000113.1:0-6391 GCA_964462735.1 uncultured Acidobacteriota bacterium
AGTCATTGATACTGAATTAGCTAAGTGTTGGGACTTATCAATTCAAGAGCGAGAATGGCTGAATGAAAGAGAGGGTCACTACTGTTTAGGTTGTAAGATGACTAAACGAGTTCGCATGTTATTGTGGAGTATAAAGAAATTATCAAGACCTTCTAAAGAATTTAAGGTTTTGCATCTTAATCAGACTAACAATCTTAGCTCAGCCCTTAGGGAAGTTAGTCAATTAACAGAAACTATTTATCAACCTGAAGCACCATTTGGGAAAACCATCGGTGGTCTCCTTAATCAAGACATTTGTCGATTAACCTTTAGAAGTAGTCAATTTGATTTAGCCATTCATTCTGAGATTTTGGAACATCTCCATGACTATCAACAAGCGTTGTCAGAAGTTCAAAGGGTTTTAAAACCAGGGGGTATTCAAATCTATACTGTTCCAATACTTTTTTCACGAATGACAAGGCGTAGATCTAAATTGGATGAGACCAAAAGAACAATTAATGTTCTTCCTCCTAGTTTTCACGGCTGTGAGAAAGAATTTCCTGTAATATGGGAATTTGGAAGTGATTTTTTCGAGGCTAAAACTAATGATGATGAACAAATTCATTTTGATGACTATTGGCACAATCAAACTGTATTTACATTGATTAAAATAAAACCTGGATAAACTAGGAGGTGTAGAACAAGTTTTGTAACCTGAGAGCAAACAAAACGCTTGTTGGGTTTTTAGTGGGAGTTTTTTTCTTGGTTTGGTTCTTTAGAACGTTCAATTAAGTCTAGCCACAGGTCTGTATCATACCTCTGTGCCCCAGGATAAATAGCTTTTCCACGCTTCCCATATTTAGGAAAAACCAGCTTAGTTAGACTTACCTTCCCAAACGAGATCTCAGGTTCTGCTATGATGAGTTCTGAATGAGGTCGCTCAATAATTTTTAAACCCGCACTTCTCACCAATGCAGCTAAACCTTGATAGTTAGGTATCCACCAATTGGTTGGATCTCCATTATAGTCATTTTCAATGAATAACATTTTAGGATAAGCTGAGTCTTCTAAAAGATCATTGTCTTTAGTTCGTTCATAATTAGTTTTTTCTTTATAGTTTTGACAATGTTCTCCTACTATGTGGGAGTGAATGAATATTCGTTTCTGAGTCATTTCAGCTAGTCTATCTAATACCAGACCTGGGTATTTAAGATGATATAGCAAGCCTAGGAAAATAACATAGTCAAACTGTTCTTCATTTGTTAGGCAAAAGGTATGGGCATCATCATTTACTAGTTCAAGATCTACTTCAAATTGAGAAGCAGTAAATTTTGCTTGCTCGATGAATTCTGAAAAAGGATCAACAAGAACACACCTGGAAGCTCCACGTAATTTCATTTGGGCAGAAAAAAACCCAGCATTTCCACCTAAATCTAAAACTGTACGTCCTTTCAAATCCTGAGGGATAAATGGTTTAATTATGTCCCAGCGAGTCTGAGCATCATATCCAGGTTCTTGTCCATTACCTGTGCGAGCTCCGTTTGGAAATTCAAAGTGTTGATACCACCAACCTAAACTATGTATTATTTCCTCTGCTTGTCGGCGTGATTTCATTCGATGGGCTCCAAGTAATTCTGATTTATCACCTTATTATTTGAGTTTGAGATTGTTAAGCTTGCACTTCTTTTTTAGAAAAAGAAAGTTTAATCAGGATTTTCTAAACAAAAATTTTGAGGTTAATAATTTTTATTATCTAACGAATGGTTCTAGCCATTATCTGAGCTGTTGTTGGTAGTCTAAAACTGTATCAATAATAGCTATCTCAACCCTACGATTTTTGGCTCGCTCCTCTTTTGAAGTACCCTTTACAAGTGGAGTTGATTTTCCAAATCCTTTAGATGTGAGAATCTCAGGATCAATATGAATCTCAATAAGATACTCTTGAACTGCCTTGGCCCTTCTTTCAGAAAGATCTTGATTGTACTTTTTGGAGCCAACATCATCGGTATGACCATAGATAGAGATATGGTGGCCTTTGGAAGTTAGCAGGATTCCGGCAATCTGACTTAACAGTTCTCGTGTTTTGGGTTTTAAAATGGCTTTGTCAAAGTCAAATTGGATAGATTTGCTATCAAGATTCATAATAAGACCCAAAGCTGTCCGGCGAGTTTCAGCTATCTGATTTAAAGCCTGCTGCATTTGATCTAATTCTCGGGTACGCTCTTTAAGAATTCTTTCGGCTTCTTTCCTGGCTTGGTTTGCCTCTTCCCTAGCTTCCTTGGCCTTTGCTTCAGATTTTGCTGCTTTAATTCGTGCTTTAGAAGCTTCTTCTTGAGCACGAGCGCGTCCTAGAGCTGCTAGCAAAGAGTTTTCTTCAGCTCGAATGGCTTGGCGACGAGCACTCTCACTAGTTTCTGCCATTTTCTCGGTAACTTTTCTTAATTCTCCCATTTCTTGTTTCAATTCCATAAGGTAGTAGTAGAGCCAATAACCACCAATAAGTCCTGAAACAATAAAAAGAGTTATTAATATTCTTTTCCAAAGTACCTTAGAGCTACTTTTCGTTTGAAGTTGAGACATTGACGAGCTCCTAATTCAACGGAGGATTATAAGTTAGAATAGCATTGAATTATTCAAAAAATAATTTAACAGCAAACAAAATGACAGTTACTGTAACGATGTTTTTAATCCAAGAATGACCTTTTAAAATTGTTAGTCTTACACCTATTAGTCCTCCGATGGAATTTCCAATTCCCAAGACGATTCCAAAAAGCCAGTTTACTTGATCCTGAGCGGCAAAAATTGTCAAAGAGATGACCATTGAGGCTAGGAGGACTAGGACTTTTACGGCATTACCTTTCACTAAGTCAAGACCGACCATAGTAGTTACAGCTAAGATTAAAAAACCAACTCCTGCTTGGACAAATCCGCTATACACACCTACTATAAAGAAACCTCCAGTTATGACCATCCAATTGGAAAATCTAGATTTTTGAGGTGCATCATTTTTTTGTCCAAAAGGATTCCACAACGTCCAAAGGGTGACGGATATCATTAAAACCGCAAGGACATTTTTGAAGGCTTGGTCACTAATCCATAGTGCAATCAAAGCTCCAAAAGCAGCTCCACCTGCTGCTGGCAAAGCTCCCCACAACACGCTTTTCCACTCCATTACTCCGTGACGATGAAACCCCCATACAGCGCCAATGTTTTGGGCTAAAACGGCCACTCGGTTTGTTCCATTAGCTAATCTGGGGGGTAGGCCAAGAAAAATTAACATAGGTAAGGTCAAAAAAGATCCACCTCCAGCGACAACATTCAAAGTTCCTGCCAAACAACCAGTACCAAATAACATCAGGAAACTAATCCATTGATCCATTGAAGCTCCATTCAGTTCAAGTTTTTATTTCATAGAAAAATCCTAACACGATTTAGGTCGTTTTCAATTGCCCCTTTTTGGTTTATTCTGGAAAATGAGTAGGTTACCTAGAACCAAATTGACCAAGTTGTTAATCTAAAAATCTATTATTTCTTGATAGGGGATAGGGTACTTGTTTATGCCAGCTTGAAATCTTCAAAGCGGTTAATGTAAGGAAAAGCAGAAAAAAAAATAAGTTTGCGAAGCTCACGGATTAATTGAATTAATGATTTTTCCTTAAATAGCTCTATAAACCCATTTAATTTTTCTTTCTTACTGCCAGTGAACAAAGGATTTCTTTCTGTCTAGTCAGTTAACGACTGGACAAAGATTTTGTGCAAAGACCGCGTTAAATCTTTTGCATCATTCGAGTGAATTAACAAGGTAACTCGAATTTGTGAGATTTCAAAACCAATCACTTTAATATTGGATTGTTTTGCTTTCTGGACGGCAGTTTTTATTGTGTCAGGAGGTAAGTCAACGCCTATTATAGATAAAGCAACAAACTTTTCCTCAAGTTTTAAATTATTCCCAAATTTTTTGAGCAATAAGTTTCGAGATTGGGACCAGTCTGGTTGATTATTGATTGAGATAATCCAAAAGCCTTCAGATGTTTTTTCTCCCATCATTCTCCTAAATTTTAATCCAGATTCATTTAAATAGGTCTGCAGTTTAGATTCAGAACCTCGTATTTGAAGTACTGCTATCTCCCTAGATAAAGCTATACCACAAGTTGCCATTCCAGTGCCTTCATTCCCAATTTTGGAATGTCCAGATTTTTTGTGGGTTGCACTAGTGAGAATTGAAAGGTTTGTTCGTTGTGCCCATTTGACGGATTCGCTGTTTAAAACCTGTGCCCCATGTTCAGAGAGTTCAAGCATTTCATGATATGAAATTTTGGGAAGACGAAAAGCTTCTGGTACAACTCGTGGATCAGCTGTATAAATTCCATCGACATCCGAACAAATTTCACAGTAGGATGCCTCAAGTGCTGCTGCTAGGGCTACAGCGGTAGTGTCAGAACCACCCCTACCTAGGGTTGTGATCTCTCGTTTGTATGACATTCCTTGAAAACCAGCAACAATGACTATTTTACCTTTCGAAAGTTCGTCTTGTATACGAATAGGGCGAATTTCAATGATTTGTGCACCTGAATGACAGTCGTTAGTAATGATTCCTGATTGGGAACCGGTAAAAGAAATTGCTTGAAAGCCATGTTTTTGAATTGCCATCGCTAAAAGAGCCATAGCAATTCTTTCGCCACTTGAAAGTAACATGTCCAATTCTCGTCTTGGTGGAGAGGCCGTAATTTGTTTAGCGAGGGCCATCAATTTATCGGTAGAACCACCCATAGCCGAGACTACGATGCAGATGCGCTTACCCTTACGTGCTGTTTGGGCAATTCGTTTTGCGACACGTTCTAGTTTAGAAATATCTGCAACCGAACTCCCACCATACTTTTGAACCACAATTTCCATTGATGTTATGCCTTTTAATCTGCTTGGATTATTCCTCAGAAACCGTATCTTACGACTCCAATTCTACTTTTAGCTACATATTTTTTAAGGAAAAAGACAATCATAAAATTAATACTATTAATTAATATAATCAGTCATTGATCTAGTTTAGTTTATCGCCCAGAAAGTTCTCTACAAAAACTTTTTAAGGGATTGAAGTGCAATCAAAATAAGACACAGGCTCTAAAAGAACCGAGTTAATTAATAAAAGAACGAAACGGTTATTATTAGTAAATGGCAATTATCTTTCAGCCGTTTTAGAACAGTCTTCTCTTTTATTTGGAATAACAGACACTAATTTAATGAATATTTCCTGAAGGATCGATTTTTTTTACTTATTCTTAATAGTACTCCTGTACTACTCATCCTGATATAAAATAACAATAAGGATTTATGTTAGGATAGGAAACAGACGAAGAAGAACTCCAGTTTGGAATTAGAGTGCTTTTGTTGGTTCTTGATCTGTATAGGTATGCAGCAATCATCAGTCAACGATAAATCAAAATAGAACATGCAGTCTATATGTACTTATGAGTCATAATTCAGATCCTCTTTATCCACTTAGCGAAATTTACTTAAAAATGGGTTTAAATCTTCCTCTGGCTTATCCTCTCAATGAGAAAGATGTTCCTGAACCTTATAAAAAATTACTAGTCCATGAACGTGATATGACTTCTACACTAGAAGCAGCCTTTAACCAGAAGATTCATTTAAAGGTTTTACAGAAATCTATAAAAGAGAACATTTTAATTAGACAAGTCCTTTTGTTATTAGATCAAGACCACTCTCCAGTTGAATTTGGCGCGATAAAAATTTACTTAAATTTATTCTCCTATTCAGCGAGAAAAGTAATTTTAGAAGGTGAACAGCCTTTAGGAGCTGTTCTTCACAAGTACCAAATAAAATATTTTAGCTCTCCGATTGCTTTTTTCCGAGTAATACCAGATCAGTTGATTAATCAATGGCTTGAAGGTCAAGTAGAGAGCAATAATCTCTATGGACGGCGAAACGTGTTAAGAAATAACCAACGAGAAAAAATTGCTGAAATCCTTGAAATATTGCCTGCGATATCAAAATTATTAAAATAAATTACCTTAAAGGAGGTAATCCATGCTTACTTATAACCCCAAAGGAAACTATTCCTTTTTACCTGGAGGTGAAGCTTTTTCAGATGGCGTTGTTTCTACAGAAGGTTTTGAGATTATTAGAGTGGTGTTTGAAGAATTTATCCCTTGGCAGCAAGGATTCCAATTAATTCATGATCATCTTGTTAGCAAAGGTCGTCCTAAACAGGCTCTTTGTTCCATTGAGCTTAGATGTCCCAAACCTTTTTCAGGAGAGGGGTTCGCTAATTTTAATGTGCAATATCATTCGTTGTTGGAAGAGTGGGGAATATTGGTTGATGGTTGTAATCCTGTTGCTAGAACAAACGTAGCTCCAGTTTTAAATCCACCAACTGAAACTTCTGTATATGCTT
>CAYWYX010000114.1:0-6214 GCA_964462735.1 uncultured Acidobacteriota bacterium
CTGGCGATGAAGAGGTACAGGGTAGTGAATAGCAGAACCCACACCATTTTCTTTAAGAAAAGTTGCTAATTCGTCCCGCCGTGATGTACAGAGTGAGTATTGATGGTAAACATGGCGAACATTAGAGGCACAAAATGGGGTTATTAAGGGTAATTTTTCAAATCCTCTATTATAGGTTTTTGCTATAGCAATTCGTTTTTGTAACCATCCTTCTAAGTAAGGAAGTTTCGTTTTGAGAACCGCTGCTTGAATTGTATCTAACCGACTATTAACTCCTAAAATTTCATGTCTATATTTAGTCCTAGAGCCATGTAACCTAATCATTCTGCATTGTTCCGCCAGCTGAGTATCATTGGTTACAATTGCTCCAGCATCCCCAAAAGCGCCGAGATTTTTACTCGGAAAAAAACTGAAACATCCAAGATTTCCTAATGTGCCAGCAAAGGCTCCAAAATACTGTGCACCAATTGCCTGCGCAGTATCTTCAATGACAAACAATCCTTCTGCTCTGGCAAGGGATAGAATAGCCTTCATATCAGCAGGGTGACCATAAAGATGTACAGGCAAAATTGCCTTAGTTTTTGATGTTATCTGCCCACCAATTTGACTAACATCTAAGTTGTAGGTTTGAGAATCAATGTCGACAAAAATAGGCTTAGCTCCCAGCAACAGAATAGTTTCGGTAGTTGCCATAAAGCTAAATGGAGAGGTAATAACCTCATCACCATTTCCTATTCCCGAAGCCATAAGAGCGATTTGTAAAGCGTCAGTGCCGGAAGCACAACCAATAACGTATTTTACTTTAAGATAATCACAGAGCTTAGACTCAAAATCTGCTACTGCACGGCCCATAATAAAGTCAGATTTTTCTATAACCGATTGAATAGCTAGATCAAGAGGTTGCTTAATACTGTTGTACTGACGCTGAAGGTCAACCATTTTAATTGTATGCACTTAACAAATCTCCACTTACCACTGACTACTGCTAAGGATTCCTACAATACGTTCTGACGTCTTACCATCCCACAGCGGAATAGCCCCATTTTTTTTCCCTTCATCATGCAAAACTTTTTTCAACCATATTAAAATAGGATCAGCATTAAATCCAGCAAGAGTATTTGTTCCCAATTCTATTGTAACTGGTTGTTCAGTGACTTCCCGCAACGTTAAGCAAGGAACATTTAGAAAGGTAGTTTCCGATTGCAACCCACCCGAATCAGAAATAACCCCTACAGCATCTTTAGCAGCACAAAGAAAATCCAAATACCCAAGTGGATCTACTAATCTTAGTCTGTCTATCTGTTTTAGTTCATCGTATAACCCAAGGTTCTTCAAATTTTTTGAAGTCCTCGGATGAAGAGGAAATAGAACTGGTGTCAACTGAGTAATCCTTCTGATAATTTCAATCAATTGGCTTAGTTTTTTAGGAGAATCTACATTCCCAGCCCGATGCATAGTCATTAGGATGTATTCTTTAGATCGCAGGTCAACCTGTTGGAGGATTTTAGAAGCGAGCACTTTGTCCCATGAACGATTTATTGTATCCAGCATGATATTACCAACAAGAAAACATTTTTTTGCTGCAATTCCTTCTCTTAAAAGATTATCCATTCCTGTCTTTTCAGTAACAAATAAAAAATCCGAGACTTGATCAGTTAATAACCGATTAATTTCTTCTGGCATCTTGTGATCAAAGCTGCGTAGACCAGCTTCGACGTGAGCCAAAGGAATGCTATTTTTAGCACAAACCAGAGCGCAAGCCAGAGTAGAGTTGACATCTCCAAAAACTATGACCAGGTCTGGAAGGCTTTGTTGAATAACTGATTCAAAGCTCGTCATAACCTTAGCGGTTTGCACAGCGTGACTAGCAGATCCTACCTCAAGATAAAAATCTGGCTTAGGAAGATCAAGATCTCTGAAAAAAACATCCGACATAACATAATCATAGTGTTGTCCAGTATGAACAACTAAACTCTGAAAAGTTTGAGGATATTTAGAAAATTCCTCATGGAGAGGAGCAAGTTTGAGAAAGTTTGGACGAGCTCCCACTACACTAATGATCTTTTTTTTCATTAACTCAGTCTGGGTTTGGAGTTGGAATAGACTGAACCTTCTGGTCGGTCTTCTGGTAAGCCTTGCCACATTGTTGGCATTCGGCCTTATTCCCCACAAAATTTAAACGGTCACCACATTGACAAATCCAACCTGACATTCGTGCAGGGTTCCCTAATACAACAGCGTAATCTGGAATATCCTTTGTTACCACTGCTCCTGCTCCGACAAAAGCATAACATCCAATCGTATTACCACAAATAATTGTGGCATTAGCTCCAATAGAAGCTCCCTTGCGTACCAATGTTTGCTGGTACTCATGGCGTCTTATAATATGGCTGCGGGGATTGACTACATTTGTAAATACCATGGATGGCCCTAAAAAAACATCTTCTTCACAAATCACGCCTGTATAAATAGAAACATTGTTTTGGACCTTGACATTTCTACCCAAGACACAATCAGGAGAAACCACAACGTTTTGGCCTATATTGCAATCCTTACCCAACTTAGATTCCTTCATGATATGAGAATAGTGCCATATCTTAGTTCCTTCACCTATTTCACAGGGGGAATCGATCGTTGCAGTTGAATGGACAAAATATTTTTGCTGACCTTGATCTTCAAGTTTCATTTCCGTTTTTATTAAATCTCCACCTTCTTCCAAAGATTGTTGACAAGCATTAAGTAAACGCAACACCCTCAAGCCCTCTTCACCATTTGTCTTGGCTTCTTTACGTGATTCGATACAGTGTAGAAAATGCAGACATTCTTGCTTAAGAGGCTCCTTTTCCTCAAAATCAACAGGGATGGCAGCAGCTTTTTCAGAAATCGGAAGATGATCAACCCAATGAATTTTATGAGGATAAAGAACGAGTTTAGATTTAGGTTTCATATCATCAAAAACTGCCATTTGACGTTCTCCAACAACTACTAACCGTTGTTCCTTTGATGGATGGAGCCAACTTACAAAAATATGGGCATTTACTCCACTTCTAAACTTAAATGAACTAATAGTAACATCTGCAATTGACTGATGAAGGTAATTCCCACCTTGAGAAGAAACCTGAAAAGGCATTTCATTTAAAAGCATTAATAAAACAGAAATATCGTGTGGAGCAAAACTCCATAATATATTCTCTTCTGTCCGAATCTTTCCAAAATTAAGCCGATTAGAATAAATATATCGGATTTTCCCAAGTTCTCCTTCGCTTACTAACTCCTTCAGTTTTTGTACCGCAGGATGGTAGTGCAGAACATGCCCCACCATAAGAATTCTTTTGTTAAGCTTAGCAATCGCATTCAATTCCTTTCCCTCAGCTATAGAGAGTGCCATCGGCTTTTCAACTAATACATCTTTGCCAGCAAGAAGACATTCCTTTACCAACCTGAAATGTGTTTCTGCTGGTGTTGCTACCACAATCCCTTCGATCTTAGAATCTTCTAAAAGTTGGCTTAGCACTGGAGTAACCAAAAGACTTGGAGATTCTTTTTTGACCTTTTCAGACCTGGACTCATCCACTTCACAGACACTTCGAAGTGCCCCTAATTCTCTCCATACGCGCAGGTGATTTTTTCCCCAGCTACCTGCACCAACTAATCCAATTGTCATCAATCCCCCTTAAAAACTTTTAGAGAAAAAATTGCTTTGTTTATTTGTAAATCTCCTCTAGCTCAGATTAACTCAATTGTCTCCAATTGAAAGGCAAGACGTCTTTTATCATTGTTGTGGCCAAAACGAGCTGGAACAAAAAAACGGTCGGTCTTCAGAACAACCTCTAATGTACCTGACTTTTTTGAGTTTATTGAAAAAAACTCAGTAATTTCAAATTTTTCGGTTTTGTCAATCTTCACATTTTGGATGGTTTTTCCATTCAGTAGAATTTTTATTCCTATAGGTAGGATTGAATCTGGTACATTTTTTGTGCTACCAACAATCCTGATCATCTTTTTATTCTTCCATTCATTAAACAAAAATGGAGTTTTATTGGAAACCCATCCATCTGGAGATGGGCTTGGTTGTGATAAATACGTAATTCTTTTAAAAATTATGTAGCTAGTTAATCTTTTTAAAGCTATTCCTAATTTAGAAAGCCATTTCCAATTGTTGATTGGCAGAAACTTCCTCAATCCAAGAATAATTACCTCTTGGTAGGGATCCCATGCGTAGTTGAAATAAGCAGGGGGATACCGACGAGTACCATGCTTCCGCATGACTAAAGCTAGTTCTTTAAGGCGTTCTAAGCCGCCTGAGAAAGTCTTAGCTTCGTCATATTCTCGAAGATTCCCTAGGAATTTATTAATATAATCAATTCGATAATTCTTACCTACACGGATCCAAAGATCCCAATCCATCCCAAAATGGAGGGATTCATCTAACATTCCTACCTTCTCTAATACGCTGAGTTTCATGAAAACAGTTTGTTGAAGGATGTAGTCTCCATAGTAAACCAAGCGCCAGAGGTTAAAGGGCTCGGTAGCAGGGAAGCGTTGCTTCGTATTACCTTCCTCATCAATTAAGTATCCTTCACCATAAACCATTCCAACCTCAGGATTCTCTTCCATGTACGAAACAGCTGTACCAACGGCCCCAGGAAGAAATGTATCATCGGAATTCAGCCAAGCTACAATACTTCCCTTGGCCATTAGAAATCCTTTGTTGATGGCGTGAGATTGTCCATTATCTGGCTCGGAAAGCCAGGTTAACTTGTCTTCATATTGACTCAGGATATCCAAAGTGTTATCAGTAGATCCTCCATCGATCACAATATATTCGATGTTTTCATAGTCCTGAGAAAGGACGCTTTGTATTGTTTGTTCAATAAAACGCCCTTGATTGTAGGAGGGGGTTATAATCGAAACAAGTGGTTTCAATCTTTTTCTCCAAAACGTCGTGTTAACCGGCCAACGCTATTAGCTGGAAACGCAAGAGCTTGCAAGATATATTGAGAAAGATATAGTGGGTTTTTTTTATTTAGCCAAATCCATTTAAAAATTGAACGTAAAAGTAGAATTAAATTCAGAGGACTTTTTCTAAAATAACCATCGTAATGCCCACTACTAGCTTCTAATTGACCATAGATCCAATTAAAAGGGGTAACTCCAAAATGTTGTTTTACAACCCGGCTTATCTCTTCAAAAGATTCTTTTCGCTTAGAAAGGGTTTTATTAGCTTTATGCATTCTAGAGTATGCCCAAAGCCTAGAAACATACTTGAACTTCCAGTGAGGTCTCTTTTTCTGAAGCTGACCAAACCGAATCCACAAATCTAGATCTAGAGCATAACGTAATTGTGAATTTAGATAACCTGCTTCTTCAATGAGTTCGCGACGGAAGAAACAGGTAGGCTGACAAATAAAGCAACGAAAGGCGAGTTGATCCAAATCAAATTCATCACTAGGATACTTATCTAAACAGTCTCCTGAGTTATTTATGTGGTAAGCATCTCCATAAATAAGCATTAAAGTTGGATCCTTCTGAAATTCTTGAATTACTTCGGAAACCACACCAGGTAAATAAATATCATCCGCATTCAACCATCCTAATAAATCTCCTCTTGCTACTTTAAAACCTTTATTAATAGCATCAGACTGACCTTTGTCAGACTCAGAAATCCATTGAAGAGCGGACTGATATTTTTCAATAAGACTTAAGGTATTATCCGTGGAACCTCCATCAATAATCCAATACTCTAAGGAATCATTGTCCTGCCTAAGAACACTTTGAATGGCCTCTTCAATGAATTCACCTTGCTGAAAAGATGGGGTAATTATTGATAATCTGGGAGTTGCTAGCATTGCATTAACCTTGAAAATAAGGGTTAGAGCCTAAAAGGAGATTATTCCTAATTTTTTTTCTCAAAACTTAACATTTTTTCGACAACTTAGGGAAGATCTATTAATTAATCTTTAGACATGAGATAAACCTATAAAGTGAACAAAAAAACCAGATTGGTACACTAAAAGTTCATTTAGGATCTTGTCCTTTCCTGCTATTGTTTTTAAAAAGTTTTTGAGGATGTCTAATCGCATGGATTATCCGATACGGCCACGAGCTCCTGATTCGTTCTAACTCTTTTAGTTTCTCTACCCTGACATCTAATATCCTCTTCAGAGATCGTATCTCCTCATCCTTTTCATTCGATGCTTCCTTCAAAGATCGT